>JBBSHC010000194.1:0-6580 GCA_038253425.1 Leptolyngbyales cyanobacterium
AAGCGTTCGGCTTGCGATCGTCTCAGTAGTGGCTGGATGCTTGAACAAGTCTAGCGTTAGCAAGGAAGCTGAAGCGGGCGCTGCCTTACTAGCCAAGGCATTGTTATGAGTAAGGGCGCTGAGTGCTGCCGTTTGAGTCGTCGCAGTGGCTGAACCCAGGGTAGCAAGCTGCAAACCCATTGCTAAAGTCGCGATGCACGTTAACTGATAGAGTTTCATAAAAACAAGCGACGGACTCTGTACCCTCATTGTATTCACCTAGAATCGGGTTGCCCGAATTATTACTGAAGCTTATTAAACTCTATTAAAGGGTTAATAGAGTCAAGTGTAGTATAAATGAACGCTAACGTAGGCTTTGTAACCGTTTGCTGACAAAAAGTCTAGTTTTGCGATCAATCAATTCAGTATTGACTACGGTTGACTCTGCTAACTTCATCAAAGCTTCAACAGATGACATCAATTGTGCAGGCTGTCTAGCGGAAGAACCTCACTCGAAAGAAGGACTTACTGTCTTTCGCTTCCGTACAATTACATAGGTACTGCGGTAAAGTGCCCAATTCAGTCAACGTTCTAAAGACCTACAGTAGCGATCGCTCGTCTCAAAGGCAGTACTGACATTTTTTGGGGTACTTGACGCCCTCTGATCTCTCTGCTACGTTCAAAATACGCATCAATTAGTTTCTTGGCAGTTCGCCTCAATGGCTCACCCCATCCCCTACTTTTATTTTTGGTTTCCGTTGGTTCACCTGGAGTGAATACAGTTCTTCATGAACCGTTTCCAGGTGAGCCGCAGAGTCAAATTTGCGGCTTTTTCACTTTAAAGGCTTGACTTCAGGAAAAAACAATGGCAGCGCACATGAGTTTCTTTTACGGATTTTACTTTTGGACCAGGATTCATCCCGGGTAAAGTCTGTTGCGTTTATGTTCGTACAGCCCGGGACCTCAAGGTTTCGGGCTTTTTTGTTGGCAATTATTTTGTTGGCAATGATGCAGTAGTCAGTCAGTTATTCAGTTTAGGAGCCTATCTCATGTTGGATGCCCGTTTAGTCATGAAATCTCACCCCGAGCACCGTACAATCGTTCGGCTTTCGGAGCAGGTTGCGATCGGTGGCACTGATGTTGTTGTTATTGGTGGACCTTGCACAGTCGAGAGCGCCGATCAAATGGAGCAGGTTGCCAGCCAGCTTGCGACTGGTTCCATTCATGCGCTGCGGGGCGGTGTCTACAAACCGCGTACTTCTCCCTATGCGTTTCAGGGTATGGGTGTCGATGGACTGCGGATTCTGGCGGATGTGAGATCGCGCTACGGAATGCCGATTGTGACAGAGGTGATGTCGATCGCTCAAATCAAACCTGTTGCGGCGTACGCTGATTTGCTCCAGATTGGTAGCCGTAATATGCAAAATTTTGAGTTGCTCAAGGCTTTGGGGCAGGCAGGCAAACCCGTGCTGCTTAAGCGGGGGCTATCAGCCACGATCGAAGAATTTGTGATGGCAGCCGAATACATCATGGCGCATGGCAATCCCCATGTGGTGCTGTGTGAGCGTGGTATTCGCAGTTTCGATACCTACACCCGTAACGTGCTGGATTTGGGCACAGTCGTCGCACTGCGGCAGTTGACCCATCTGCCCGTCATTGTTGATCCCAGCCATGCGGCGGGTAAGCGAGAACTGGTAGCAGACCTGGCGAGAGCTGCTGTTGCCTGTGGTGCCGACGGTCTCATGATTGAATGTCATCCTGAGCCTGACCAGTCTGTTTCGGACGCACGTCAGGCTCTTTCGTTGCAAGCAATGGTTGGGTTGGTAGAAAGCTTGACCCCGATCGCGATCGCAGTGGGTCGATCGTTGCATCGTTCAGCTACCCCCCTGCACGATGACAATGTTAGTGACGTTAGTGATGTTAGTGAAAAGATTCTAAGGCAAACTGGCAGCAGTAACGGTTCAGCGAATGGCACTAGTTTAGTCAACGGTTTAGTCAAAACTAAAGCCTTGATCGGTCGATGAGTGAAGCGGTGAATGGCATGGCTGGACAAAAGTATGAATTACCCTTATTCCCTTTCTTGTAGCCTGCCTGCCAAAGGGTGTGTCCTCCGGGGCATACCCTCGTATCTTAAGAATCGAGAGCTTCTTCCTTCTCCCCCAGTTGCCTGCCTGCCCAAAAGTTACTTTTGATCGCCGCAACGCCTAGAGCCAACTCCCCTTGACTGTGGTTTGTGCTTAACCCAATCGGCTTAAAACTTGGCAAACTTACCGTCAAGCGCGAGAATGAGGGTATGTCGCACCCACTCCAACTTGCTGTGAACAACGTCCGTACTGTCTCAGAAACGAAACGAGCTTTCTACAACACTCACACTCGTCCTATTAACTCGATCTATCGTCGGGTTGTGGAAGAGTTGATGGTTGAGATGCACTTGCTCACGGTCAACGCAGATTTTCACTATGACCCATTCTATGCATTGGGTGTATTCACGTCCTTTCATCGCTTCATGCAGGCTTACCGTCCTGAACAGGATATTGCCTCTATTTTTGATGGTCTTTGTATAGCCTTGCAGGATGATCCGCAGCGGTATCGACATGATGCAAAACGGTTAGAAGCGCTAGCAAGTCTAGCCTCTGGTCAACAAGTTGTGGCGTGGCTAGAACAATCAGAGTCAATCGCCGATTTTACTAATTTACAAGACCAACTACGCGCGATCGCTGGCAATCCCAACTTTAAGTACAGCCGTCTCTTTGGGATCGGGCTGTTTACCCTGGTAGAGTCAGCCGATGCTGAGTTGGTGAAGGATGAAACCCAACGAGTAGACGCCTTTAAGCGCATTTGTGCTGCCTTAAACCTCTCAGAAGATAAGCTGCAAAAAGACCTGGAGCTATATCGCAGCAACCTTGAGAAAATGGCACAGGCACGCATTGTCATGGAAGATGTCTTAAAAGCAGAGCGCAAAAAGCGGGAAGACCGTGAACGAGACAAAGCGGCGGCTAGTCAATCTGCCACGACCGATAGCACCGAAGCAAAGGACGAAGCTGCGCCGGGTGCCTAGTTTATCTGACGACTGATGTGGTCGCTCGTTTGAATGGCTAATGACATCCTGACTTTGACCGTTGAAAGTCAATGTCTCTAGCACCATCAGTGCCACCAATCTGGTCTAAAATACTCTAGGCATTATGATGACGAAGGGCTTTGTAAGTCGGTCGTGTTGATTCATTTCAAACAAGGTGTAGAGGTGTATCCCTTTGCCATTGATATCTTAGTTCGATCGCGCTCAATGACTTGCAATCCTCAGTCACTCTATATAGCAACCGTCCGTTAGCAACCACATCCATAAAGGAAGAACACAACGAATGAGTGAGATCTTAAACGCGGCT
This sequence comes from Leptolyngbyales cyanobacterium, assembly GCA_038253425.1. GTDB lineage: Bacteria > Cyanobacteriota > Cyanobacteriia > Leptolyngbyales > Leptolyngbyaceae > Stenomitos. The sequence continues at coordinate 3,363 of JBBSHC010000194.1, forward strand.
TTACTGCCTCCCGTCCTCGTGATGATTGGTCTTGGTGTCGGCTTCCTGCTGCTAAAACTTCAAGGCGGCGAAGAGTAACGGTTGATTAAAAAAGGCAGAAGGCAGAACTTAAGGATTTAGCCTTCAGCCTTTCGCTCTTTTGTCAGGGTAACGACTTAGCAGCCCTATCGCTTCTTTAAAGGGTGCCTGCGAAGAAAAGGATACATGCAAAGTCGAGAGCATCTGGAAGAGTCTGTGCTAATTCGACGCGCGGCGCTAGAGTTCAACGCTGCTTCCCAGCGGGTGGCTTTTAGGCAAGATTAATCAGCATTGTGATCAGGCTGAATTTGCCAAATTCCGAGTGCTAAATTCTGAGTGCCAAATTCCGAGTAAGCCCTGTGTCTTAGGAATTGACCGTTTCGGCTGGCAAGCTAGCAAATAACTGCGCTACAAGTTGTTGAGCTTTGCGATCGAGACGGTTCCAGTCTACGTCACCAGCCTCATCAAAGAGAGTACCGTCGATCGCGACGGGCTGATCACTACCTATTCGCTCTGAGCTGCCGATCATGCCACTGATAGCGTCGTAGTTTTGAAAGCAAATTTGATAGCACAGCTCCCAAAGGTCAATAGTCACTTGCTGATCGTGGTGCTGAAGCTGAAGCTGGTAGTTGGAATGGGGCGATGGAAGCTTTGCTAGTGCCTGCTCTATCGTAGCAACTTGGTCAGGCGAGGCAACCTCAAATTGCGCCTGCAATTGTTTTACTTCGGCTTTAGTCGCATCGCTTACTGCATTAGCCCAAACCTCAACGGTTTCGTAAGTGCCTTTCCAAATTGACTCTTCAAGCTGCTTGCGAAGGTGATCAATGACTCGAATAAAGGCGGGTTGCATGAGTTGCTCTGCTTGCTGCCAGCTAGCCAAATCCGGGAACGTCGGCATGGTCAAATCTATGAAGTGTGTTCCAAGTAACAAAGAAGGGTAACTGAACGTAAGTGATTACTCAAGGTTCTGTAACAATAGCGCAATAATTGGCACACCCGGTTGCGATCGTGATTATTCTTTTTTACTAGCAGAATCGTTTGTGGGAAGTAGTTTTGGCTGTTTCTAGAGTATCCTTCAGTGTCGTTGTTAGAAACATTGCGCGAAAAAGCGTCACACAACCACCGCATAAGTTTAATTAACTTAATAAAGTGGGGTAACATAATCGATAGGTACAAATCCTTATCTAGCTGATTGTTTTAACACGTCTGCTTAGTCTGTGAAGGAGACATCCAGTGAGTTCTGTGGCAGGTTACAGCTTCATAACCATCGAACAGTATTGTTCGTCCACAGCACCCATTGCTCAGTTATCAAATGCAAGCGCGTCTGGCAAGGTCCAGTCCTCCACTTGGGATAAGTGGGCTTCTCTGCGGATTAGGTTTGGGTTGCTTCATGCTCATCATCCAGTAGCCCCAAGACTCTTTATCCCCGCAACCTCGAGTAAGTTCTCAAGATGGATACCCAATTTCCTTGGTTAACGACGATTACCCTACTTCCGATCGCAGCCTCTCTACTCATTCCTGTGCTGCCGGATAAGCAGGGCAAAACGATCCGATGGTATGCGCTGTCGGTTGCTCTAGTTGACTTTGCACTGATGGTTTACGCGTTTTGGCAGCACTACGATTTTCAGACTTCTGCTTTTCAACTTGCTGAAACAATTCCCTGGATTCCACAGCTTGGTTTGAACTGGTCTCTAGCTGTAGATGGCATCTCAATGCCGCTCGTAGTGTTATCTGGGTTGATCACGACCCTTGCTATCCTGGCATCCTGGCAGGTTCAGCACAAACCTCGCCTGTTTTACTTTCTTATGCTGGCGATGTACAGCGCTCAGATTGGGGTCTTTTGTGCTCAAGACATTCTTCTTTTCTTTTTAATGTGGGAACTGGAACTGGTTCCGGTCTATATTTTAATTTCGATTTGGGGTGGTCCCAAGCGCCTCTATGCTGCCACCAAGTTTATCCTTTACACCGCGATCGGGTCAGTCTTCATCCTGGTAGCGGCTCTAGCGATGGCTTTCTACGGCGGCAATGTAACCTTTGACATGCGTGAGTTGGGTCTCAAAGACTATCCGCTGACCTTTGAGTTATGCGTTTACGCGGGACTGCTAATTGCTTACGGTGTAAAGCTGCCGATTTTCCCTTTACATACCTGGTTGCCTGATGCTCATGGTGAGGCATCCGCACCTGTGTCGATGATTTTAGCAGGTGTGCTGCTGAAAATGGGTGGTTATGCGCTCATTCGCATGAACATGGAAATGCTGCCTGATGCCCATGTTTATTTCGCTCCAGTCCTGGCGATTCTGGGTGTCGTAAACATTGTTTACGGTGCGGTCATTTCTTTCGCTCAGCGTAATCTCAAGCGTCGGTTGGCATATTCCTCGATTTCACACATGGGCTTTGTTCTGTTGGGGATCGCGTCCTATACAGAAATTGGTTTGAGTGGTGCCGTTCTGCAAATGGTGTCTCACGGGTTGATTGCCGCTGCACTGTTCTACCTCTCTGGGATTGCCTACGATCGCACCCACACCCTCGCTTTAGACAAGATGGGTGGCTTGGCAAAGTCAATGCCAACCGTTTTCGCCCTCTGTACTATTGGGTCGCTGGCATCACTGGCGCTTCCTGGCATGAGCGGCTTTGTCGGTGAGCTAGCTGTTTTCTTGGGCTTTGCCACGAGCGACTCTTACACCTCAACCTTCAAAGTGGTCGTTGTACTGTTATCAGCAGTTGGCTTAATCTTGACGCCGATTTATCTACTTTCGATGCTGCGGGAAATGTTTTACGGTACTGAAAGTGGAGAATTTAAGGGTGAGATCTTCCGCGATGCTAAGCCACGTGAGATTTTTATCACAGCTTGTCTACTGCTGCCCGTCATTAGTATTGGGCTTTATCCCAAGCTGTTGACCCAGACCTATGATGTAAAGACCGTTCAGATTGCTAGTCATGTACGATCGGTCGTTTCTACGGTGGCTCATCAACCACTGGATTTATCTCAAATCTCGGTAGCACCGAAGCTTGCCCATCCTGTCACACCCGAACTTATGGGCGTTCTCAGGTAGCTTGTAACGCTGGTTTACCAACGTCTCAACTTGCATATTTCAGCGTCCGGATTTGGATTGGGGTCGACCACCGGCCGCCTTTGGGGGTATAGCAACCACCACGGCACCCTCGACTGCCGGGTAACAAAAGCGGGTTGGTGTACCTAC
>JBBSHC010000195.1:0-6579 GCA_038253425.1 Leptolyngbyales cyanobacterium
CGATCGCCGTCATGCCGTCAGGAGCAATGTACCGTGGGTAGTGGTTCGCGGCTGATGGTTCGCTGAAACCGCCAGCAGGATTTACCTCATGCACCGTGTCCGTCCAATTTTGAACAACACCTGCTGCAAGCAGCCGTGCAATCAAACCTCGAAACGGCTCTCCTTTGGGAGTGATGTAACAAGTCCCATGATCTGCCAACGTTTCGTGCAGTCGTCGAGTGGCAATGCGCCCACCCACACCCCGTGATTTTTCTAGTACAACAACGCGGTAACCTGCCTGTTGAAGCTGCTGAGCGCATGTCAGCCCTGCCATACCTGCACCAATTACAGCCACCTCACAATCGATCGAGGGATTTGTCATTTAGCCATCAGTATAAAGTGTGCTTTCTAACGCTCATCGATTATACCGAGAGAGCTGGAAGGCTAAGGGCTAAAGGCTAAAGGTCCACTTTTACCTTTTACCTTCTACCTTTTGCCTTTCTCTACCCTCACTCTCATATCCCCTATCCGTTCGGTAGAATGATGGCAGCAGAATTAATTACAGATGGGGAGGAAGCCAGGGGTGGATGAACTGAGAGCCGCGCTGGAATTAGCGACGGAGGATGAGCTGCAGGATTTGACGGAGATTCTGTTTCGCCCTAAGTTTAATCCGATCGACTACGTAAGTGCCCCTGACCCAATCGTCGTTCAAAGCCAGGATCGCACAGTCTGGTTAAATTCCCTGGAGGAACGGTTTCGCTTTCTGGCAGCCGATGGTTTAACGGTACTCAGTCGCAAAACCCAACACCTCACCTATCGTCAAATTTTGCTTCAGGTGTGTCGGCATCTTAAGCTGCCGTATCAGGAATCGATGTCTACTGTCGATCTGGAAGCAGAGGTCTTTTTGTCGCTGTTAGCGCGTGCCTGGAAGCAACTGCCAGTCGCCGAACGGGGTGCTTTGACGATTCGATTGCAGCGATCGCTGACCAACGCCCAGATTTTGCCTCAGCTACCCTTAGCATTACAACAAGATCCCTTAAGTTTGTTAGCCAAAGGCAGCAGTGCGTTAGCCATTAGCTCTGTACTGCGTCCCATTCTGCTCCAGCAAATTGCTCGTCAGTTTGCGCTTCACTTTGCCACGTATCAGGTGGCTCAGCAAGCGGTGACAGCAGGTGGTGCCGTAGCAGCCGCACAGGTGCAAAATTATGTAGTGTTACAAGCTGCTCGTCGTGGGATGGCCTTGAGCGCAGCACGGTTAACGGCAGTTCGCAGCATCTTCGCGGTTGTGGGACCAGCGATGTGGGCGTGGTTTTTGGCAGACTTAGGCTGGCGCACGATCGCTACTAATTACGGTCGCATTATCCCTACCATTTATGCTCTGGCGCAAATTCGGCTAACCCGTGCAGACTGTTTTGAACTTGCTTAATCGTCCCTGTCGTAGCTGTTTTCAGTCGTTTTCAAAGGCAGTGTGTGGGCGCAACTCCAGGTTTTTAGGATGAAAAGCGGTTGGCTCAATGCCTGGTTTCCAACGCAGCGTCATCCTGATCCCAAATTGCAAAGGCTCTGGAATGTAACGCAACTGGCGGTGCTACTACTGCCCTTCAGTTCACTCTTGAGCAGCCTGAGTATTTTATTTGTTGCGATCGCGATTTGGCAGCAGCGGTTTCGTGCGATCGTGCGCCGTCCGCTTAATCGTGGGTTTGCGGTATTGAGCCTACTCATGCTGCTGAGTACCGCCTTAGCATTCAAACGCATTGACGCCTTCCTGGGCTTATTCAACTTTCTGCCCTTCTTTTTCGCGTTTGCAGCGCTGAGCGAACTCATACAGACACCCGCGCAACTCCGACGCTTAGCGTGGCTTGTAGTTTTGCCCTCCGTGCCTGTGGTTGCGATCGGTCTGGGTCAGCAGTTTTTTGGCTGGTCTGGACAAGTGCAAGTGCTGTGGATTTTGGTTGATTGGGTGATTGACCCTACTGGTAATCCCCCTGGTCGCATGGCATCGATCTTTTTCTATGCCAATGTACTGGCAAGCTATTTAGCAATTACGTTCTCATTGAGCCTGGGTCTATGGGTTGAGGCGTTTTTAAGTGGTCAGCGGTCAGCGGTCAGCGGTCAGCGATCAGCAGTCAATTCAGAAACCAGGAATCAGAAACCAGGAGCCAGAAATCAGAAGTCAACACTCAACACTCAACACGCAACACTCAACACTCAAAAATCCCTCTTCACGCGCCTTTGCTTGATTGTGGCTGTGCTTGGTAATGCGATCGCGCTGATTCTCACAGACTCCCGCAATGCCTGGGCGATCGCTGTCTTTGCCTGTCTTGCCTATGCCCTTTACCTTGGATGGCGCTGGTTGCTAGGCAGTGTTGGTGTTGTAGCTAGTAGTATTCTCGGTGCGGCGTTTGCTCCTGTCCCTCTGCGAGACGGGTTGCGCTCGATTGTGCCTGCCTTCTTTTGGGCACGGTTGACCGATCAACTCTACACCGATCGCCCGATCGCACAGTTACGCAGCACTCAATGGCATGTTGCCTGGTCTCTCGCGCAACAGCACCCCCTAATCGGCTGGGGTTTACGCAACTTTAGCCCGCTCTATCAGGCGCAAATGCAGTACTTTATCGGGCATCCCCACAATCTGATGCTGATGCTGGCGGCTGAAACAGGCTTTCCTGCAACGTTGCTGGTTGTTGGTCTGGTAGGGTGGATTGTCGCTCAAGGCAGCATACTGCTTTACCAGTGGCATTCTTCTAGTACCACTCTTTCTTCTAGTACCACTCTTTTTTTTAATACCGTCACCGATGCAGCTAAGGACGCCGTCACGCAACCGGATGTTTACGATCGTCTCATGCTTTTCAGCTACCTCGTCGCCTTCATCGGCTGTGCCTTGTTTAGCCTACTGGATATAACCCTGTTCGATGTCCGCATCAATTTGCTGGGTTGGCTGTTGCTGTCTGCGATCGCAGGCGTGGGCTATTGGGGGAAGGCTAAAGGCTAAAGGCTGAAGGCTAAACGCTTCTTCCTCAGCCCACCACTTCACTTTTACACTGGTTCGCTGGTTTGCTAGCCGTAACCCAGTTACAATAGTCAGAAGTCCAGCTAGGCTATGCAAACGCTGAAGATAAGGTTCTCGCGTGACTCAGGATCGGGCAACTCCAAACGGTAATGGAGAGGTAAAGGCATTACACCAGAAGGTGTTGGCTTCCAGCCACTACGGGTTGCTGGGCTTACATCCTTCGGCATCGGTGCGCGAAATTCGGCAAGCCTACCGAGATTTGAGTAAGCTGTATCACCCTGATACAACGGCGCTATCATCGGCGATCGCCACTACTAAATTTCAGCAACTCAATGAAGCCTATGCAACGTTGAGCAGCCCTGAAAGACGCACCGCTTACGATCTCAAGCTGGGTTACGCTCGTGTTCCTGTTGTGTCGGTGCCCCGCTCAAGCCAGCCAACTGCTCAGCCTCGCACCGTTCAATCATCCTCAGCCTATCTTGACCCAACCGATCGTCCGCTGTCACCTGGAGAGGTATTTGCCCTGTTCATTCTAGGCTTAACCTTTGTAGGTTGTTTAGTGCTGGCGATTGCGATCGGCATTACCAGAGGTGAAGCTGTTTTGCAGCCTGTTACAGCTCAAAATTATGTGCCTGGTCAAGCGGTGACTGCTGCTGAAACGAGCGTCAGCCCTGCATCGGTAAGCAAAGTCGCTCCTGGTGTGTCTGTTTCTTTACCATCTGCCCCGGTGCTTGATTCAGAATCTCAGGCTGTTCCCACGCCACCCACAGGCGATCGTTCTAACCCTTCTGAGCAATTGAATGTCACTCCCTCCCGCTGATACTCCTCTTTATAACCATCCGCTTCCCGAAATCGAGCAGTGGCTCATCGCCAAAGGATGTGAGCAAAACCGAGCCGAGCGACACTGCTGGTATATTGAGCACCCCGACTGGAAAGCGGAACTATGTTTAGATCTTGATCAACTGACGGTGCGCTACCGCCAGCCGGACGAAAGCGATTACGCCGTGCAGCGATCGTTCAAGTATTCGCTCAGTCGGCAAGATATTGAGAATGCCGTCTTTGCAGGACCCTAAGTGGTCTAGATGCCAGTTGTCTCACAATTTTCCAAAGCGTCGATCGCGCTGTTGATACGATCGTAGCGCCTGATAAAAGGCACTGCGATCGAAGTCGGGCCAAAGCGTATCGGTGACATAAAGCTCTGCGTATGCCATCTGCCAGAGCAAGAAATTGCTTAAGCGCATCTCGCCACTGGTGCGAATCAACAGATCAGGATCGCAGATGCCAGTGGTATAAAGATGTCGCTCAAACACGGCTTCGTCAATTTGCTCAGGTTGCAGCAGACCTTGTTGTACCTGAGTGGCGATCGCCCGACATGCCTGTAAAATTTCCTGTCGTCCACCATAGTTAGTAGCCACGGTAAACCGAATACTCTGGTTGTTTTGCGTTGCTTCCACCGATCGCGCAATTTCATCCTGAAGCGATCGGGGTAACGCGTGCAGATTGCCCACAAAGCGAATTTGGACATTTTCCTGCACCATTTCTCGCAGTTCCTGGCGCAAAACCCGCTCAAAGAGGGTCATCAAAAACTCGACTTCCTCCAGCGGACGACCCCAATTCTCCGTTGAAAACGCGTACGCCGTCAGCGCCTGAATACCCCAATCGCGGCAACACCGCAAAAGGTCTTTCAGCACATCGACGCCGCGACGGTGCCCCATAATTCTTGGCATACCGCGATGCTTTGCCCAGCGCCCGTTGCCATCCATAATCACAGCAACATGTCTAGGCAGTCGCTCGCGCTCCAGATCAGCAGGCAACTCTTGCAAAACAGTTGGCTTTACGGTCATGGTCTCTCCCAGCAGCAAACGGTTAATGTAAACAGTGAACGTGAACCATACAAATCAGTGTGCCAGCAGACGCTTGCGTTCGGTCTCTAACTTTTGCCTTTCCGACGACCCAGTAACCGTGACGTCAGCTCTAGCCCCTTTAGCCCAATCTGCTGCGCTAGACTGCGGAGATTGGGGGCAACAGTGTCACGATCGGACGTTTGAGCAAAGCGCGCTTCCAATAGCTCCTTGAGTTTGCTGCTGGTCAAAGGACGGTTTAGTGTGCCCCGTTCTGCTAATGAAATTGATCCTGTTTCTTCAGACACAACCACACAGATACAGGTTTCTACGCGCTCGGTGATGCCCATTGCGGCTCGATGACGCGTTCCTAACTGACGCGAGGCTGTTCGCTCCGATAAGGGTAAAATGACCCCTGCCGCCAGCAACCGATTATCACGGATCAGAACGGCTCCATCGTGCAGCAATGTCGTTGTTTGAAAAATGGTTTGAATCAGTTCTTTAGAAACCTCCGCATTGAGCCTGACGCCTGGTACAGAAAAATCGCGTTCATCAATGGGAATCCCTGTTTCCAAAATCAATAGCGCACCAATACGGTTTTGCGAAAGTTCTTTCACCGCGTCAACAATTTCATCAGTGACACTACCAGATTTAAGTGGGGTTCTTCGTGAAGATTGGAATAACTGCAAGATTTCGCCCCGACCAATCTGTTCTAAAAAACGGCGAAACTCTGACTGCAAGATAAATGCCATTGCCACGGCAGACCCAATAACCAGATTGCCTAAGACAAAACTGAGCAACGCTAACTCAAGCCGCCGACTCAAGGCTGCCGCCAGCATGAGCACGATGAAACCGCGCACCATCCATAAAGTGCGTCGCTCACCTATAATGACCAGCATCATGTAGGTGAGGGCTAAGACCAGCCCAACATCAATCAGAAATCTGAGGTTTTGAACGATTAGAAGCGGTAGGGGCTGCATCCAGTTCGGGTTCGTCAGCAGCCATTGCCTCCATAGATATCCCATTGGTCTGGCTTAACCCTGCGCTTCTACACGTCCTAAATTCTAGAGCCTGAGCATGAAAGGGTACCGTCTGACTTTTATGCGGTTGTCGCTTTCAGTCGCTCTGGTAAACGGTCTTGTCGGAGCAGATCTTGATAGACCTCTCTCTGTAAAATTATGTTAGCTTCTCCGTCTTTAACAAGAACGGCGGCAGGTCGAGCAATGCGATTGTAATTGGATGCCATGCTGTAATTGTAGGCTCCTGTTGCCATTACTACGAGCAGGTCGCCCGGTTGTGTTTCTGGTAGAGCGGCGGCTTTAATCACAATGTCGCCCGATTCACAGTGTTTGCCCGCGATCGCCACTGTTTCTGTCGTCGGTGCTGACATCCGGTTGGCAACTACTGCCCGATACACTGATTGGTAGGTGATTGGACGGGGGTTATCCGACATGCCTCCATCCACCGTGACATAGGTGCGAATGCCAGGAATCGTCTTTTGGCTACCGATCGTATAAGCTGTCACGCAGGCAGACCCAATGAGCGATCGCCCCGGTTCACAAAGCAATTTAGGCAGAGGCACCTGTTGGCTTTCACACGCTGCTACGATCGACTGGCTCACCACCTTGACCCATGCCTCAATGCTGGGTGGATCATCTGACTCGGTATAGCGAATGCCCAGCCCACCGCCGATATTTAGTTCCTGAATGGGAAGACCGTAGTGAGCGGCTTTGCTTAACCACTGAATCA
>JBBSHC010000196.1:0-6573 GCA_038253425.1 Leptolyngbyales cyanobacterium
AGCTTTTTCATCACCACAAACTCCCCTTTTCAATCCTTTTTACTAAATGGCTTGAAATGACATTCCAGTCCCCTGCGATCGCCCGTCCGCTTGCGGCAGAGTAGTTCATTCTCGGAACGTTTCGCCATGATCTACAACCGTGGTACGAATCCCGTTTGGGCAACTGTTTCATAACAAATTAATGCACCAAGGCACAGAATCACAAACGCACTGACCACAGGCAGTAGGCGTATTAAAGCATTGTTCATCGCTCCAAGTTTTGAGCGTTTGATGAATCCTCCCGCATAAACGAACGCTAAGCCAATGCCAGTCAACGTCGCCGCTAATCCAAGGCTGAACGCGACAACTAGCAAGAGACCGTAGCCGACACGATGCAGAGCGATGGCAGACAGTAAAACCACCAGCGCCGAGGGACAGGGCAGCAACCCACCGGAAATACCCAGTGCCAGCAGGCTGCGCCAAGTGACCGGAGTGCCATCAGCTTCCAGTGGCAGGTGGGAGTGTAATCGTCCAGTGTGAGAATGCCCCTGATCAACGTGAGGATGAGCATGGGTGTGGTGGTGCAAATGACCGGGTGCGTGATCTAGAGCAGCAGGACAATGCGGGTGATTGTGCTGATGGGTGTGGTGCCTTCTAGCCTGGCTTTGGACTGCGCGTAATCGGCGCACAAAAAGGCTGAAGCCGATCACCGCGACGATCGCACCCGAGACAAAACTCAAGAAGGGCAACAAGCGCTCAGGAACGACATACTGCGAGGCAAACAGCGTCACGAAACCGAGGGCAAAAACGCCTGCTGTATGAGTAATCGTCACGGTCAAACCCAGGAAGGCGGCATGACGTGGAGTACCCCGTGAGCCAACTAGATAAGCCCCAACCACGGTTTTACCATGACCGGGCGAAAACGCATGGAGTGCCCCTAGTGCAGCCGCGACTAGTAAACCGAGGAAGGCAACTCTAGGCGTGATCTGTGGCACCGCGATCAATTCGGCAAGCGGGTCGCCGCGTGACTGAGACACGGTGCGACCATCGCGGGTGCGGAGTACTACCGCGTTTGCCGGCACCACTCCAGTCGTCGAGTCCCACTCTGCGGTGCGCTCGTCCAACGGTGCCGCTAATCGGTCTTGAGGATAAGCTCGCAGTTCATCAGTGACGGCATTGCCAAACGCAGAACTATTGAACACCGCGACTCCAGCCGCAGGAGCGACGACGAGTTCGTGCCACCCAAGACGATCGCGATGATTACTGTCCTCAAACTTGAGACGATGGGGGCTGGTAGAGGACAGGGGCAGCGCTCCGACAAAGTCGGCCTCCACCCGTAACGTAGGCAGTCCCCCGGCTCCTGGCAGTCTCGTCACTTGTTGCGCGATCGTCTTCAAGATCACCCGACTCCCCCCTTCGCTGAGCATAATCCCATCCGCGTACTGCGGTGTCACTCGCTCCAGGTAAGCATTCAGTTCTGCGCTTGACGGCTTGCCATCGCCATTTGTATCCGCTGCTTGCAACGCTTGAAAGGTAGGAATTTCAGCAGTATCAACGACGTAGTGAATCTGGACGCGATCGCGCTCCATCTCAATCCGGGCAAAATGGTTGATCGTGAAGTTACCCAGCGGGTGAGCGATCGCTGCCGTTGTTGTGGAAAGCATGACAACGATCACGACCAGACAAGCAGCAAGAACCTTGCGGGCAGGTTTCGTGATTGAGCGGTGGAACTGAGATAGAGATTGAGCGATGGAACTGCAAGTAAAGTGAATCATCTCGTCAAAATCACTTGGCGATCGTTTTTTGAGCCATCAACGCTTGGAGCGGGTCAAACTGGGGATTAAGCGCCAGGGCACGCTGGAGGTAGTTACGGGCAGCGGCTTGATGACCAGCAGCGTGGGCAATCATCCCAGCGTGATAAAACAGCTTCGCGTCCTGCGTACCCAATCGTAGTGCCTGTTTAATTGCTGCTTGCGCCTCAGCCAGGTTGCCCGCTTTTAGCGCCGTCCACGCGACCGCGTCCGCCCCATAGATATCCCGTCGCACCGCGTACTCTCCCTTGGCATTTGCATAGGCAACCTCGGCGTTCAGGTCATGGTCAGCATAGAACAGCGCCAGTTGACGGTTGTAAAGTGCGCCATTCACGGTGCTCAGATGTCCGATCTGCTCTACGAGGGCATACTGCTGTGTTGCTTTTTTCTCTTGCCCCGTAAGCTGATAAAGGTCTCCCAGCGCCGCAACAAAGGTGGGATCAGGAAGCCGCAGGACGGCTGCTTCGTATCGCACGATCGCACCGGATAAATCACCCTGTGCAGCACGAACCCGACCCAGCGAGGCAAGTGCATTGAAGTAGTCAGGAAAGGCAGATAAGGCAGCCTGATAGTGCTGTTCGGCAGTCTGGTAGTCACCGATGGCAAAGGCGGTTTCACCTAACTGCCAGTGGCACCAGGCGACTGTTTCGGGTGGCGGCACGGGCGAATTGAAGGCAAGCGCCAGGGCATTCGAGAAGTGCCGTTGCGCCACTTTTGCCTCGCCCCGCAGCATCGCCAGACGTGCCTGCCTAGTTTCAGTGCCCAGAGTCAGACCACGGCTGAATTGCTCCATCTGGTGGAAGGCGGCGATCGCCGGGTCATAATCCCCTAATTCAAGCCGCACATCCCCCAGCAATTGGTAGGAAGAACTCCGGTTCGGCGTTAGCTTGATCAGTTGGAGCGCGTGGTCACGAGCAGCGACAAAGTTGTGTGAGGCATACTCGGCTTGGGCGAGGGCAGCCAGTGCGCCAATGTTTTGGCTGGCAGGCACTACAGCCAGCGAGGAGTGGGCGGCACGCAACGTCAGATCTAGATAGGCAATGTTGCCCGTCTCGCGCAAGAGCTGAAGGTAGTAGGCAGCGAGTTTGTTATACGCGCTAAAATCATCCGGATCTTGCTTAACCCGGTTTTCCAAAAAACGAATTGGACTGGCGATCGCCGGATTGTCAGGAGTGGATAGTGCCGCGATGGGTGGAGTGCCGACTGAATCGCTCTCAGGCAACTTCCAATTGCGGTAGGCATTAAAGGTTAGCCCCCCAGCCAGTCCAAGCGCAACAATACCAGCAAGTACGGCGACTGGTGAACGCCTTAAAAAGTTGATTTTCATCCAGTTATTAAGCCAAACTGCCCATTAAGAAAACATCCGTGCCGATCAACGCTTGGCGATCGGCGCGGGCACAGCCCGAAAGTTACTGACGGGTGCGATCGTCCGCTCCACTACCGGGTGGGAAAGGTTGCGTTGGATTGGCGACGAACGGAAACTGGTCGCGAAATGCCACTTCATTCCGGTCAACTTTGTCGCCCAACGGGACACCGTTGTTGATAATCGTAAATGTGATGTCAACCACGTCGTCCTGCAAGCGCCGCCCGCCCATTTTCCCAAAGCCGCCATCAGCATTATTCCCTCCACCAGTTCCTTTGTTGGGAACTGTCAGGTCGAGGCGTAGGATGTCGCCGTTCTTCACCGCCGCTTTCGCCAGCATGGCGATGTGTGTGTCGTCGGTGCCCAGGTTCTTCAGCGATTTGACGATGTCTGCTTGGAATCTTCCCTTCGCATCGTCTTCCGTCGAAGCAGCGTTGTACTCGTCTTTGCGGGGAGCCGGGATCAGCCCATTATTGACGAGGGGACCACCGTCACGGTCAACAGTAACCCAGTTGCCACTCCCTTCCACCACGCCGTTAGCCTTGATCTGCTGAGTTTGCCGCCGCTGCGTTACAGCGTTAATGCCGATCACGTTCCCGGCTTTACCGCGTAGCATTGCCACCGGAACTCTGACTGCCGTAATTAAGGTGTTAAAACCCGCGTAAGTATCGCGCCCACCGCGTTCGCTTAACAAGGACTTGTTAGGGCGACCCGGATTCATAATCGATGAGGCGACCATGCGATTCGCGCCCGTATCATCCAGGAAAAACGGATCGTCGGCATTGCCACCGAAGAAGCTGGCTCCGGTCTCTCGATTAGTCGTTACCACAGGAGCAGGTGGACGGTATTCTTGGGTTGAAATGGTTGTGGGTGCGGTAAAGCTCTGACCGTTGGGTAACCGGATGGTTGCCGTCTGCGGCATTTGACGACCCAGCCCTCTGGAATAGGTGACATCAACGAACCTATCCGGGCGGGCATCGCCTGTATTTTCGATCTCAAATCGATACCGGATGTTGTGGTCGAAGATGGGCATCCCGAAATGCTCTCCCGATACGATGAAACCTTGGGTGCTCATCACCAGGACAACCATCGAGTTATCGTTTGGATCGAGAAACGCCCAATTGTCGTCAAGATCGCTACCGCGATCCTGAGCTATGGATGGAGAGTCAATGTGGTCAGAGGCGTTCGTGCGTGTAAAGGGGAGGGCAAGGGTGATAGTCCCGATGAGCGCACTAGCTGCGATTATCGTAGTCCTTAAGCGAATCATGTTTTTTCTCCTGTTTTATCTGGATGCGATCGCGGCTGTGTCTAAGATTCCGTAACGTAAATTGATAACTTTCTCATTACATTTCTCATGGGTTTTAATTTGGATTTTAGTACACTATTTTCTTTCAGGTAAATTGATTTCTGCCAGGTAAGTGTTCAGCGCAGATACATTCACCATGAGTGGTTGGTTGCGCTCGTACTGCACTAAACCCCGACTGCGTAGTTTACCCATTGTCACCGTGACGTGAGGGCGACTCATCGCCGCCATCTGTGCTAATTCATCGTGACTGACGTGCAGGATGACTTGACTCTCCCTTTGAGGAGTTGATTTCCCCCTGGTGGCAGCAAGCTGAAGCAATAACCGTCCTAAGCGCTCTTCCGCACCGCGATAGGCCAATATCTCGGAACGGCGCTCTGCGTCACTCAGCCGCAGACAGAATGTGAACATCAACGCCACTAGCGCTTCTTGGTGATGCTGTAGGTAGCTGACAAAGTCGTCAAGCGGAATTTCGACCACTTCGCTATTTAGAATTACTCGGCTGTCTGTTGGTCTTTGCCCTCCTTTTGGCAAGCAATAACACAGTTCTCCAAATGGTTCTCCCGGTAGGATGGACTGTAAGGTAACCTCACGACCCTGAGGGTCACTAACCATAACGGCTACCTGTCCACGTTGGAGAAAGTAAACGCGGTCTGCTGAGTCGCCTATCTGCCAAACATAGGCTCCCTGATCGTACTGCCGCACGCGACCCAAGGAGCCATCGCTTGGCAGTTGGTTTAGTGTCAGCCCGGTCAGTGCCTCACATGCCCGATGATCGGGAAACTGTAAAGTGTTCCTTTTCGGCATACCTATCCCTCATTGCAACGGAGAACCGCACAAATCGCCATATCACTAACTCCAACGACGACCTACACTTGCACGATATGACAATAAAGTCATTTTAAGGGTTTCGATCGCCACTCCAACGTTAGTGGACTAACGTTACTTTTGAAGGTTGTGTCGCAAATAATAACCATTTCGGCTCAGGGCAAGGGGCACTGGACGGGTTCTGGTGGTAGCCATGATGAATCTCCTTTTGGTTTAGGTGTTATTTGATACAATCAATTTCAGATACGTTCAATTCACCCCTCTGATGGATGGGGTTTGAGTAGTAACGGATGCTGACTTGAAAATCCCCCACAGTTACGCTGCTGCGGGAGCGTCTTTGGATTGCACAGAGACTTGGTAGCCCAGCGTTTCTAGCCGTTTGACTAACCGCTTGCAGTAGTTTCAGGGCGCTGCTGGTCAAAATACTGTGCTCCTAGTTCTCGATCGGGTTCCTGCCGCTGAATGACATGGTAAGCAATGACCAAAATGGAATGGGCAACAGCCATGATCGCCCGTTTCTTACCCCGTCGAGTGGCAAGCCGACGCTATTGAGCCGCTAAATAGGTGCGGGAGCGTGAAGCAACATGAGCCGACTGCATTAAGCCTGAGCGTAGCGTCTGTTTCCCTTGGCGCGTCTTGCCAGAGAGCCGTTTCCCAGCACTCTCATCATTGCCTGGCGCTAAGCCTGCCCACGCTGCCAAATGGGCTGCACTCGGAAAGCGATTCATATCCGCGCCAATTTCTGAAACAATCATGGACTAGCGGGCGCATTTGAACAGAAAGTTACGGTTTTGCCTGAAATCGCTATTCTACAAGGCTTTCATCTCCTCTAAAGGCAGCAGCTAGAAAAAAGTCCGTTTTCTTTGCGCCGAGTTTTTTAGCCGCAATTGAGCGTTGATCAGCACAAGAAAACTCGTCAAGCAAGCAAAATCAGGTTAAATGGTCAGTTCTGAGTTTTCTGGCGCGTCGAAACCGTAACTTTTTGCATGGATGCGCCCGCTAGTCCGACAAGTCAAAACCGTAGGTTTCTGTTCAAATGCGCCCGTTGGTCTTTGTTACTCTGTATTGCGCCGAGCGACCGAACAATTCATGATGGGGAAATGAATGTCATGGCAATTACGAAAGCCAAATGATTATTACAGTTGCCTCATTCAAAGGCGGTGTAGGCAAAACGACTACTGCCATCCATATAGCAGCCTTTATTGCCAAGCGGCGAGGGGCTGGGCGAGTGGTCTTAGGAGATGGAGACTTAAACCGGAGTGCCCTTAGTTGGTATGAGCGAGGGGGCG
>JBBSHC010000197.1:0-6514 GCA_038253425.1 Leptolyngbyales cyanobacterium
CGCACTCCTGTCGTACTGTCAGCCGTTCATCATATCGCCATCCTCAGGTCAATGAAGCATACTCTCTCTGTTCTGGTTGAAGACGAAGCAGGGGTTCTTACCCGCATTGCTGGTTTGTTTGCCCGTCGTGGGTTTAATATCGAGAGTCTAGCTGTCGGACCTGCCGAACAGATGGGTGTTTCACGCGTGACAATGGTTGTTCCAGGTGACGATCGCAGCATTGAGCAATTGACCAAGCAACTTTATAAGCTGATCAACGTGCTCAAAGTGCAGGACATCACGGAAGTGCCTTGCGTCGAGCGCGAATTGATGTTGCTCAAAGTCAACGCAGCGAGTTCCAGCCGTTCGGAAATTGTGGAACTGGCGCAGATTTTTCGCGCACGGGTTGTAGACGTGGCTGAAGATTCTCTGACCCTGGAAGTGGTTGGTGATCCCGGCAAGATGGTAGCGATCGTGCAAGTGTTGAACAAGTTTGGCATCCGCGAGATTGCTCGCACTGGCAAGATTGCTTTAATGCGGGAGTCTGGCGTTAATACAGAGTACCTGAAGTCGCTGGAAGCAAAGGTTTAGAAGAAGAAAGAGTGGTTGGTTCTGGTCTCTCAGCGATCGAAAGGCAGAAAAAGAACGCCTTTTCTTTCCTTTTCGATCGCTTGGCTTGTAAAGAACACGGATGTAGCCTTCAGCATTCAGCGAAAAGCGGTCATTAATCGCTAAATCGTGCAGTTGTTTACAGCGATGGTCAGTCAATTGCATATAGTCCTGAACGCTAACCGCTGAAAGCTGAACGCTAACCGCTGAAAGCTCACCCAAAGTTGTGTTGCACCTAATCGAAACCGCTGTAACACGCTCTTCTTTCCCTCACTGCGCCAGATCTGGAAACACTTCCTGAACGGCTGGATGGATCAGGTGATGGTTCTGTACGTTGAGTCCTCGTGCCAGGGCAGGATCGCGATCGAGTGCCGCAAGACCGTAGTTTGCCAGTTTGAGCACGTAAGGAATGGTGCTGTTATTTAAGGCTTGCGTTGCAGTCCAGGGAACGGCTCCTGGCATATTTGGCACCCCATAATGCACAACGCCCGCTTCGACATAGGTGGGATGCGAGTGCGAGGTGGGTCTGACCGTTTCAATGCAGCCGCCCTGATCAACGGCAACGTCTACCACAACAGAGCCAGGACGCATTTGCTGCACCAACGCACGAGCAACAAGTATAGGGGCTTTCCGCGCCAGCACCAAGACGGCTCCAATTAATAGATCAGCAGCCGGAACGATCGCTTCAATCTGGCTGACGCTGCTATAGAGCAACTCCACACGCGACCCAAACAGCGTTTCCAGGTAAGCCAGTCGATCGACGTTGACATCGAGAATTTGCACCTGGGCACCCATGCCGATCGCAATCCGAGCTGCCTCGGTGCCCACGACCCCACCCCCTAAAATCACCACTCGTCCGGGTGGAACGCCAGGAACGCCGCTAAGTAGTACCCCCCGACCGCCCTGTTGCCGTTCGAGAAAGCGTGCGCCAAACTGTACGGCTAGACGCCCCGCAATGATGCTCATGGGTGCGAGTAAGGGCAGGCGCTTGTCAGGTAGTTCGACAGTTTCGTAAGCGATCGCGGTTGCCCCAGAGTCAAGCAGATGTTCTGTGAGAATGCGATCGGCGGCTAGATGAAGATAGGTAAAGAGCGTTTGCCCCTTTTTTAGGTAAGGGTATTCGGCAGGCAATGGCTCTTTGACTTTAACTACAAGGTCACGATCCCAGGCATCCTTTGCGCTCGTCACGCTTTGGGCACCCGCCTGTATGTAGTCTGCATCCGCAAAGCCTGACCCCTCACCAGCACTGCTCTCGACAAAGACGGTATGCCCCTGATCTGTCAAGCTACGTACACTGTTGGGGCTTAACCCCACCCGATACTCCTGATCTTTTGTCTCCTTAGGAACCCCGACTTCCATCTGAACCTCGTTGATTGCCTCTCTTTCTAGCTTACGCTGGCAGCATTGAAACCGCGTCATGGGCATCAAGAAGGAGGGGACATCAAGGCTCAGGAGTTGGCGTCAGCAGTGGAGATGTAACTAGCCACCACCGACAATAGTGACAATCTCCAAGCGATCGCCCGTTTGCATCTCGGTTTGTTCCCAAAACTGACGGTGCAGGATCTCGCCGTTATACTCCACTGCCACTAAACGGGGATTTAACCCGAGCTGTGCCAAAAAAACAGGTAGAGCAGTCTGGGGAGCACAACTGTGAGCGTCACCGTTGACTTGAAGCGTAATCTGATCGGACATAGTTAAAGTTGAAAATTGATTCACAAAAGCGGTTTTTGCTGGCAGTCAGCGTAGAAAGACGACCTGAGTGGAAAGGCAATCAATTCATTCTCGATGATGCAAAGTGCTTTCTGTTTCTGAAGACGATCGCTCGTTTAAGCGCAAAGATTGAGTGCTCACTTAAAGCACGCCGCATTGCCCTTGTTGGCGTAGCAGGTGATCGCACAGTACGAGTGCCATCATTGCTTCAACCATTGGCACTGCACGGGGTAGCACACAAGGATCATGACGACCCTTTGCCGCTAGAGTGACTTCCTCGCCCGTATTTGTGACAGTGCGTTGCTCCTTGCGGATCGTGGCAGTGGGCTTAAAAGCAACGCGAATGACAATGTTCTCACCGTTGGAAATACCGCCCTGCACCCCACCAGAGCGATTGGTTACCGTGCGAATGTTGCCGCGATCGTCCGTGTAGAACTCGTCGTTATGTTCGCTACCTGTTAGCAACGTGCCAGCAAAGCCAGAACCAATTTCAAAACCTTTGGTAGCAGGCAGTGACATCACACCCTTTGCCAGATCGGCTTCTAGTTTATCGAAAACAGGCATTCCCAGACTTTTGGGTACGTGGCGGGCAACGCATTCGACGACACCACCGATCGAGTCGCCTTCTCGCCGCACCTGTTCGATCAAATCAATCATGCGATCGGCCGCATCCTGGTCAGGACAGCGAATGATATTGCTTTCAACCTGTTCTAAGGTCACCGTCTCAGGATCAATCACGCCTTCTAAGTCTTTGATGCGCTTCACGTAGCCAACAATTTCAACGCCTGCTACCTGGTGGAGAATTTTTTTGGCGATCGCGCCTGCTGCAACCCGTCCGATCGTCTCGCGTGCCGAAGAACGTCCGCCACCCTGCCAGTTACGAATGCCGTACTTCTCGTCATAAGTAGCATCGGCATGAGAGGGACGATACTTCGCTGCCATCTCGTCGTAATCCTGCGATCGCTGGTCTTTGTTACGAACCAGTAGCGCGATCGGGGTGCCAGTCGTTTTGCCATCAAAGATGCCAGACAGAATTTCGCAAGTATCGGCTTCATTCCGGGGTGTTGTAATTTTGCTCTGCCCCGGTCGGCGTCGATTTAGCTCGGTCTGGATTTCCTCCACCGAAATCTCTAGTCTGGGTGGACACCCATCAATAACGACACCCACGCCACCGCCATGCGATTCGCCAAAGGTGGTAATGCGAAAGAGATGTCCAAAGGTGTTGCCCATGATGCGTGATGGAGTGATTGTAAGATTGCGATCGTAGCTGAAAACGGCGATCGACAACCGGGCATCCAAACCGCTTTAAGCAAATAATAGCCGCCCTTTGGGTTCGGGAATCGATCGCCCTAATGACTGTGCGGTTTGAAGCCATTCCTGAATCACGACTTCGGCGTTCTGCACGGCTTCCTGATAGGTGGCACCATCGGCTGCACAACCGGGGAGTTCGGGCACCTCCACGATGAACGCTTGATCAACCTCACTCCAATAAAGGATCAGTTCATACTTAATTTTCATCCTGATACTCATTTGAACTTAAACGCCATTGTCATCTTATAGAGGTTGGCATCTGGGAAAGCCGTTGTGTAGTTGTGAACCAGGCTTTGCAATGCGTCAAAATAGCTGAAAGCAGCGACCAACTGTGCCCATGATGGAGTGCCATGAAACTGGATGCCTAACTGTTTTGCTGCTTTACGACATCCATTAAACGAACCATATCGTTGTTTCAGTGCGGCTTTATCAAGGGTGCTTGGAGGCTGAAAAGGTTTAGCAGGTAGGGCATTCGAGTGCATCTCTGCTTGCTGGCTAAGCTGATTTACAGCAACTTGCGCCACCGTGAAAATTTGGGCAGCATTCTTGAGATCTGCCTCGTGATTGGTCTGTAGTTGATCTAATAACTGAGCGATACGTTTTTTGCCCATGTTTATTTATTCACGCAGCGATCGTTGAACGGAAGCCGGATCGGAATACATTTGCGGTCTTTCCTGGCGATCCTCTGACTGTAGGGATGCAGATGAAGGCGGCAAGGCTCCTGAAACAGATTCAAAATCATCATTTTCTTCTCGCCACCAAGTAATTAATGCTTTCAGTGCTCTCCAGAAGCGATTAAACCGAACAGGAAGCGCCATTGCTCCCATTGGACTGTTTATATCTTCAACATCCCTAAATGCTTGAGAAATTTGATCTAAATGAGAGGACATGGTGCCTAGTTCTTGCTTCAAGGAGGTAATGTTATCCTGTTGGCTCTGAGTTAACGTTTGTTTGTCTTGCTCAAGCTGATGGATTAACTGCTGTAATCGAGCAGCATCATTTCGCAGTGTTGCTATCGTCTCTTTGTGTTCTTCATTACGGCGAACGAGCTGCGATCGACTCCGATTTGTAAAAATGAGACAGTCTCGCATCTCTACATAAAGCTGACTAACCTCTGGCGAACCGAGATGCTCCACTGTTTTTGGAAAATCGGTCGCTGAACGGAAGCGATCGGTCGGATGGTTGGATGTAGCCATTGTGTCACTCCAGCAGTGATGCCATTCTTTTGCTTATTATCGACAACGTTCATCGCACTTGCTGCTGTAGTACCCACCTTTGACAAAACTTTTTATTTATAAACAAAAGCGCCCCCTTACAAAGAGAGCGCTTTTGTTTTGCGAGAGACAGGTGAATTAGCCGTCGATCGCGGGAGCTTGCATTGAAACGAGGGTGGGTTCGCCGGATGCGAGGTCAAGCGGGAAGTTGTGAGCATTGCGCTCGTGCATCACTTCCATCCCCAGGTTCGCCCGGTTCAGCACATCTGCCCATGTATTAACCACACGACCTTGAGAATCCAGCACCGACTGGTTGAAGTTAAACCCATTCAGGTTGAACGCCATCGTGCTGATGCCCAAGGCGGTGAACCAGATGCCGATGACCGGCCATGCACCCAAGAAGAAGTGCAAGGAACGAGAGTTGTTAAAGCTGGCGTATTGGAAGATCAACCGACCGAAGTAGCCGTGTGCTGCCACGATGTTGTAGGTCTCTTCTTCTTGACCAAACTTGTAACCAGCATTCGCTGATTCGTTCTCGCTGGTCTCACGCACCAAGGAGGAGGTCACGAGTGAACCGTGCATGGCACTGAACAAGCTGCCACCGAAGACGCCAGCCACACCCAGCATGTGGAAGGGGTGCATCAGGATGTTGTGCTCAGCCTGGAACACGAACATGAAGTTGAAGGTACCGGAGATACCGAGGGGCATACCGTCAGAGAAGGAGCCTTGTCCGATCGGGTAGATCAACAGAACAGAGGTCGCTGCTGCTAACGGTGCGCTATACGCAACGCAGATCCAGGGACGCATACCAAGGCGGTAGGACAGTTCCCACTGGCGACCCATGTAAGCAAAGATACCGATCAAGAAGTGGAATACAACCAACTGGTAGGGACCACCGTTGTAGAGCCACTCATCCAGTGACGCAGCTTCCCAGATGGGGTACAGGTGCAAACCGATCGCATTGCTGGAGGGTACAACCGCCCCAGAGATGATGTTGTTGCCGTACATAAGTGAGCCAGCAACGGGTTCACGGATGCCATCAATGTCTACAGGAGGGGCAGCGATGAAGGCGATGATGAAGCAAATGGTCGCAGTCAGCAGGGTGGGAATCATCAAGACGCCGAACCAGCCTACATACAGGCGGTTGTCGGTGCTGGTGATCCAGTTGCAAAAACGCTCCCATACGTTGGCGCTTTCGCGTCTTTGAATGGTTGTAGTCATAGTTGTAATAATTCCAGAAACTACAGCAAAATCCGTAGCCGAAAAATGAATGATGGGGTATTTCTACCTGTTCTCATAGTATTTACATTCATTTGGACTTTTACAGCCTCTTCAGTAAATTTTTGTCACTACGATCGCAATCTTTATTCACACGAACATGAGCGTTATTCAACGTGCTGTGAGCCTTGCAATAAATGACTTCTAAAACGTTAAAGGCACTGTTCTGCCATTATTTGTAGCTAGAACGCAGAGTTGTTTTTTTACAATTTGTAAAGCAGTTCAGTGATTGATTCATCCGTGTAACGAGGCGAACGGCTGATTTGATCAATGTTGAAGGGAAACAACTTAACGAAGGCATCTCGTCTGTTTGCAATACGCTTTATGAAGCCATTGCCACTGTTAGTAATCTTTCTTTACTTCTCGGCTTTCGGAGCAAATGACGCAATTTAATTCATCGCGATCGTATGCAG
>JBBSHC010000198.1:0-6510 GCA_038253425.1 Leptolyngbyales cyanobacterium
AGGGACCGATGACCTTCAAATTTTTAGTGGCTGGATTACCTTTGACCGCAGCATACAAATCCTTTTGAAACGCGATCGCGCCCTGAGGAAAGCCTTGTCCGTTATAGCGCTTGTTAAAACGGGAAGCACTCCAAAACAAATCTGGCTCATTGGGTCCTTCGACTGCATCAATCTTCGCTCCAGCCCCATTCGCCGCTTGAATGCGGTTGACGATCGCTCGGATTGTTTGCTCATTACCGTTTGTGCGATCGGGCACATCTGCCACAATCGTCATACGAATGCCGCTTTTGCCCAGATCTTGCGGACGGTTCTGATAAAAGCCATCCCGCACATTGCGAATGCCAGAGGCGATCAGTTTCTGCTTTACCTCGGCGTAGCGTTGACCATAGGGTGTATCAGTGTAGCTCCAGTGGGTGCCCACACAAATGCTATCCACGAATTGATCGGCACTACGGGCCGTTTCAACCGCAAGACTCCTCCTATAGGCACAAGCAAACACGGTAACGCTAAGAGTCGTCACAAATAAGACTAGCTGTAGCATGAACCGACGACGCGATCGCGGCATAGAGTTTCCTTTGGCAAACGAGTTGGGTTTGGGCGCTGACCAAGGTGGTGAACTGCTACTAATGAACTGCTAGATCTGGCATTCTGCCATATCTCCGTCTTCTAAAGCAGGCTCAGTCTTCAATGTGAAAGGACTTTCCCACAGGAGAAAGACTTTTGCGGCTCCCCTATCTGTGACTCTCTTTTAGCGTGAAAAAGCATTGTTAGTCATCCTCCAGGCAGCATGAAACGTCGAGACTCATTAAACTTTAAGAGAGGGAGTCTCTCCCTTACCCGTAATCATTCAGTCGTCCTGAGCAACGTTTATGACACGCAAAGACACGATTTTCGAGCGTTTTCTCGCTCCGATCGTCAAAACCTTTTTCATTGACCAGGACGAGCTACGGCGCTTTTACGAAAGCATCGACTGGCAGGCAGCCAGCACCCGGCTCAGCGACCCGACGCTCGCATATCCCCACTACTACAGTAGCCAGAACTTTCATGGCATTGAAGGGGGCTACCTCAACGTCAGTGCGGCGGTTTCTTACGATCCCATTACTCAGTATGCGTTGCCGCCAGGTGAAACGCTGGTGCGCCAAAGCCTCATCGACGCGATTCAGTCTAAACCACGCCGTATTTTGGATCTGGGCTGTGGCACAGGTTCAACCACGCTGCTACTCAAACAGGCGTTTCCAGACGCGATCGTGATTGGTTTAGATCTATCCCCCCAAATGCTCGTCGTAGCAGAACACAAAGCCAAGCAAGTAGGGCTGGCTATGCAATGGCGACACGGCAATGCAGAACATACGGGCTTTCCCGATGCCTCTTTTGATTTAATCACCGCCTCACTGTTGTTCCACGAAACGCCACCTGCTGTTGCTCAAGCCATCTTGCAAGAGAGCTATCGGTTATTGACCGTTGGTGGCGAAGTCGCCATACTTGATGGCAATCAAAAGATGCTGCGGCAAACAGAATGGCTCACACAGATTTTTGAGGAACCTTACATCCAGGCGTATGCTGGTGGCAGCGTGGATGCATGGATGGGTGCAGCCCATTTTGAAGCCGTACAAACTCAAGATCTGTGGCTCATACACCAAATTACACGCGGTGTAAAACCGTTGGTTCGATCGGTTGTCGTTGCAACGGATGCTGAGGATCTGAGGAGCGATCGCCAATGGGCGATGGGTTAAGAAGGTGAAAGGCAAAAGGTAAAAGGTAAAACTTGGAAGTCAGGAGACAGTAGCTAGAAGGTAAAACTCAAAACTCAAAGCTTTCTTACCTCCCTCGCCCAACTCAAATTTGTAACTCAAAGCGATCATTCGATGCTCAAGGCGGTTCTGTTCGATTTCAACGGTGTCATCATCAATGATGAACCACTCCACGAAAAATTAATCCATCAACTTTTAGTGGAAGAGAACCTGCGACCAAAGCCAAGCGACTTTCGTCAGTTTTGTCTTGGTCGCAGCGATCGTGCCTGCCTTGCCGATCTGCTTGCCAGCCGAGGACGCGTAACCACTGATGCCGCTATCAATACGCTCATTGCCCGCAAAACAGGGCTCTATCAGCGTGAGTTAGCAAACCTGGAAACTTTGCCTATTTACTCAGGACTGCACGATTTGCTCTTTAAATTGCGGGCTGCAAACCTGAAAATGGCAGTGGTTAGTGGCGCACTGCAAGCTGAAATCGACCTCGTACTTCAGCGGCTACAGCTCAGCGACTATTTCCCCATCATCGTTTCGGGCGACAAACGCATTCCCAGCAAACCAGAGCCAAGCAGCTATTTGTTAGCCGTCGATCGCCTGAACCTGAAATACCGCGACCTTGCCCTCAAACCAGCAGAATGCTTGGCGATCGAAGATACTTTTGCTGGCATTGAAGCCGCTAAACGAGCTGGAATGCCCGTTGTGGGCGTTGCCAACACCTACCCATTCCACATGATGCAGCGCCGTGCCAATTGGGCAGTCGATTATCTTTCGGATCTAGAACTCGATCGCGTGCAGCAAGTGTACGAGCAGGCAATCGCTGCACCAAAAGCAGGGTAAGGCGGTGATAAGATAGCAATGCCTTGACAAGCATTAAGCGGGGAGTTAGCTCAGTTGGTAGAGCGCTGCGATCGCACCGCAGAGGTGAGGGGTTCGATTCCCCTACTCTCCATCCCATTTATTGTTGTTCTAGTGCCTGCTTTTCCTCGGGAGTCATGGTCTCTTCTCTCTAATGGGCTTACACCTATATTCATTTTTCTACCAAGAAGGTGACATGCTCCCGGCTCAAACGGCATTCGCAAAGTAAAGCTCTAACTTACCTATCTTGCCTGTTGTGATGCAGTCAATTCTCTTATCTTGGCTTAAGCAACGCACCAAAACTCTTTTCTCTTCTTGTTCGCAACGATTGCGCCAAAGGTAGCAATATGAACTGATCGCATTACAGTCTAACTGCTGCCCACTCATAGCTACAGGCATGACGTTATTTCTTTCTACTCGCTCAGTTTTAACCATTACTTCAGTTTTAACCATTACTTCAGTTTTAACCATTACTTTCGTTTGTTTGCTCCCAATTCATCCGGTGGTAGGAGGGCGAGCAATACTACTTATGTCAATCTATACATATAACAATCAATCATAAAGAACGCTTCTGATTTGAAGTTAGTTAACGCAAGCTGACTTTCTTACGATCAGGTTTTAGTGATTCGTGATGTTCCTTGACCCATTTCCCTTGCTCAAGCTAAATTCAACGCGTGATTTTAATCAATTTAAGCGTCAATGATTCCGATTTTTAACGGATCGCTTGTGTAGTCGCCTACTGACGCTTCAACCTCCAGGAGGCAAAGACCATGAAAGTTACATTTTTTTCCACGATCGCTCTAGTTGCTGCACTGTCGATCGCAGTACCTGCGAGAGCCGAAAACCCTGCTCACGTGAAGCAACTACTAGCAACTCGCTCCTGTGTGGGCTGCGATTTGGTGGGCGCAGATCTCACGGGTGCTCATTTGACGGGCGCAGATTTGAGAAACGCAAACCTTCAAGGTGCCAACCTGACCAGGGTTAATCTTGAAGGTGCTGACTTGACTGGCGCTAATTTACAAAACGCCAACTTGACGGGTGCCTTTGCCAGCAATGTCAGTTTGAACCTGGCCAACCTCAAGAATGCCAACTTGAACGGGGCGAATGTCAGCAATGCCGAAACGGTTGGTGCGAACGTAAATGGCGTTAACCTCACAGGTGCTTTGGTTCAAGGCAGTGGCATCAGTATCGGCGGCGACTAATTAGAACCTGACTGTTGATGGCTGGGCTACCGATGGCGGGACGAATCGCGCTATCCCGGTGCGTATGAGCCCGGAAACAAAAGTTAGCACTGGTAGACGGTTTTCAACCCCGCTCAAACCACCGCTTGAGAGCGCCGAGCGCAGTCAAAGCATGTATTTTGGCGAGCTGAGTGCCGTCTAAGCACATCCCAACTTTGTAGCAGCAATGTAGCCACAAACATTACCAGGTTAATAAACGATGGGTATGGCGTGAGTAGATTGGAACGAACGAACGTAGCTGATGGCGAAACTGATTTTGATAACAGGGGTGAGTCGCGGGTTGGGTTTAGCCATGACCGAAGGCTTTATCGATCGCGGTCATACTGTTTTAGGCTGTGCTCGTTCTCCAGCGGCGATCGAACAATTGCGTCGGCGCTTTGGTTCTCCCCATACGTTTGAGCGCGTTGATGTTGCTGATGAGTCACAGGTGGAGGTGTGGGCACAGCAGTTGCTTGACGCTTACGGAGCACCCGATTTACTCATCAATAATGCAGCCGTGGTCAATCATCTGGCTCCTCTGTGGCAGGTTCCCTCCGCTGACTTTTCGGCGCTAATCGACATCAATATCAAAGGTGTGGTGAATGTCATTCGTCATGTTTTGCCAGCTATGATTGAGCAACAGCGCGGGATTGTCGTGAACTTTAGTTCTGGCTGGGGACGCTCGACCTCTCCCAATGTTGCGTCTTACTGTGCCTCTAAATGGGCGATCGAAGGCTTAACCCGTGCCCTCGCTCAAGAATTACCGCCCAGCATGGCAGCGATTCCGCTTAGTCCTGGTATTATCCATACCGAGATGTTAGAAATCTGCTATGGCGAGGATGCAGCAAACTTTACTGCCCTTAAAGACTGGGTTGTTAAGGCGGTGCCGTTCTTGCTTCAGCTAACGCCAAGCGATAATGGGCGTCCGTTAACTGTACCTGAGTGAAACAGGAGTTCCACCCCCGTTATGTCTGAGCCGTCTTGGCAGCACAACACAATCAACACGAATGGCATCACGCTGCACTATGTCACGCAGGGAGAGGGACCATTGATGTTGATGCTGCACGGTTTTCCAGAATTTTGGTACTCCTGGCGGCACCAGATTCCAGAGTTTGCGAAAGACCACAAAGTTGTAGCGCTAGATCTGCGTGGCTACAACGAGAGCGATAAGCCAGCGACTCAATCAGCCTACGTGATGGCGGAGCTGATCAAGGACGTTCAAGGGATGATTACAGGCTTGGGCTACGATCGCTGCGTGTTGGTGGGTCACGACTGGGGTGGCGCGATCGCGTGGTCGTTTGCCTACGCATACCCAGAAATGCTCGAGCGGTTGATTGTGCTCAACATGCCTCATCCTGCCAAGTTTGCAGAAGGATTACGCACGCTTCAACAGTTGCTCCGTAGCGCTTACATCTTCTTTTTTCAACTGCCGCTTTTGCCCGAATTGCTCATTCAGCTCAATGACTACCAGCTTTTGGAAGCAGCATTCAAAGGGATGGCGGTCAACAAAAATGCCTTCAGCGAAGCAGATATCGAGGCATACAAAAACGCCTTTGCTCGGCGGGATACGTTGACTGCTGCGCTTAATTACTACCGCAACATGTTTGCTCAGGGCTTCACAACTCAGGATTGGGGCGTGTTAACGGTGCCGACGTTGCTCATCTGGGGCGAGGACGATACGGCTTTGGGCAAAGAACTCACCTACGGCACTGAAGCGTACGTGCAAGATTTTCGTATTCGCTACATTCCCCATTGCAGCCATTGGGTACAGCAAGAGCAGCCGCAGTTGGTAAATCAGTTGATGCGAGAGTTTTTAGAGGAGTAGGGGGTAGGGAATGGGGAGTAGGGAAGCGGACTTCGACGTGAGCGCTCAGCCGAACGGAGTAGGGGTGGCAAAGGATTTTAAGGCGCTGGCTGCACTGTATAAGAAGGCGCTCCTCAATGATGTTGTGCCGTTTTGGGAGACACACTCGATCGACTGGGAACAAGGCGGCTTTTTTACCTGCCTCGATCGCACTGGCACCGTTTACGATACCGATAAATTTATCTGGCTGCAAAACCGTCAGGTCTGGATGTTTTCTGTGTTGTACAGCCAGGTTGAGCAGCGCGATCGCTGGCTTGAAATTGCAGCGCATGGCGCAACTTTTCTAGCGCAACATGGACGCGATGCGGACGGCAACTGGTACTTTGCCCTCGATCGCGCAGGCAAGCCACTGGTACAACCCTACAATATTTTTTCGGACTGTTTTGCAGCGATGGCGTTTAGCAAGTATGCGCTGGCATCGGGTGAAGCGTGGGCAAAAGAGGTGGCATTACAGGCATACAACAACGTCCTGCGTCGCAAAGACAATCCTAAAGGCAGCTATAACAAGACGTATCCCGGCACGCGATCGCTGAAAGCCCTGGCAGTGCCGATGATTTTAGCCAACCTATCGCTAGAAATGGCCTGGCTATTGCCCAGTGATCAACTAGAGCAAGTGTTGGCTGCCACTGTACAGGAAGTTATGACTGACTTTCTGGACCCCAAGCGGGGACTGCTGTATGAAAACGTTGCCCCCGATGGCTCACACGTTGATTGCTTTGATGGGCGCTTAATTAACCCCGGTCACGGCATCGAAGCCATGTGGTTCATCATGGAAATTGCCCACCGTCGTGACGATACCGCCACGATCGCGCAGGCAGTCGAT
>JBBSHC010000199.1:0-6491 GCA_038253425.1 Leptolyngbyales cyanobacterium
CGCTGTACTGGTCTTCATAGCTGCGTTCGACTAAAAGCTGCGGTGCTTCCGGCTGTGCAGGGTTGATTTTCCACAGTCGCAGTTGACGATTGGCGAACCATCGTTCCCAAACCAACGCCGTGTCTTCGCGTCCCCACCGCACGCGCCGAAAGCGATACTGCGATCGCCAGAGGAGTTTGGGGGCATCGCTAAAGGGCGCATCTAGGTCAAACAGAGCATCCCGAAACGGCACATCTCGCTCGGGATCACCCTCGTCTAAGGCTTCGACCCAATAGAGCGTAGCCGGACGATCGCTGCGCCAGCACGTATGCCTGGGTCCTAAAGTAACGGCATCAAATTTGGTCGAGAGGTTGTCTGCCAGGGGAAGATCTGCCAGCTCGTGTACTACCTGACCCACGTGCGTCAACACTTGAATGCGTCTGGGAAAGTAGGAACTGGGTAGCTGATAGGAAAACGGACGATGGAGCGTAGTCAGCAAAAGATAGTTGCCATCGGGTGAGGGGATGGCTTCGTCAATGAGGCAGGGAGCGACTAATTGCGATCGCTCTCCGTCCAACGTGACCCGTTCCAATGTTGAAGTGACGTAGTACTCAAACAGTTGCTCATCGTGGGGGTTCTGCAACAGGTTGGTATAGGTGCGACTCGCCGTTTTGCGACCCTGATTTTCTTGAATGATCGGTCCGGTCGGCACAGTTGACTTCACGGGCGGTTCACCGCGATCGGTGGGGATACACTTGCAGAAAAGCGCATCGTCCGTCGCCCAGCGGTAGGGCACGCCATAGGTTGCGTTTAGGATCGGGTCTGTCAACCGTCGTGGCGTGCCTTCCAGTAAATTGAGCACCCACAGTTCCAGCCCCTTGGCTTGGGTCAGGGTAAAGGCAAGGTTCTGTCCATTGGGCGACCAGCGGAGGTAACTGATTTGAGCCTCGTCGGGCAGTGGAATGGCTGTAAGGGTGTTTGACGCGATCGTTCTAATCTGGATGCCCGGATACGTATGATGACGGGCAGGTGCATTAATTCGGGGGTTGAGGCGAAACCCGGCAACGGCAACCTCTGGTTCTGCCAGTTCAGCGATCGGGGGTAAAGAGGGTTGATCAAGCTCTACTAACCACTGGTTGTCCGGTGAAACCATGACAGCAGGCGTAGATGGCGCATCCAAAATCTGGCTGATCGGCGCGGGTGGTGATGCCCATTGGTCGATCGGCACCTGCGATCGCGCTGTTGCTGAAGTGGCTACGGTTGCGTCGCCCTGCGGTCGTAGCGATGACTTGGTAGCAATGGGTTCCTCGTGATCAACCTTAGACTCAGCTTTTGAAAAATCAACCATAACGTCCCTGGCTACATCGTTCCCGCTGTTTGGGAAATACGCCTATCCTAACCGCACTCGCTGGAGTCAGACGCGCGATCGCAGTGTGTGTGGCAAGATAGTCTGACCACTGTTAAGCACTTTGCTACACTCAAGTTCAGCGCCATTAGCCCCCTCTTTCTTACTCCCCCTTCCCCCTTCCCCACTCTTTTTTATGACCACCACTTGCCGCATTCTCGATCTCCTCCGCCACGGGCAACCCAACGAAACAGTCACTGTTAAAGGCTGGGTGCGTACCAAACGTGAGCAGAAGGAATTTAGCTTTGTGGAAGTCAACGATGGCTCATCAATGGCAGGGCTGCAAGTGGTGGTGAACCTTGATGTGCCTGGATACGTGGAAACCATCAAACGAGTCAGCACAGGCGCATCGGTAGAAGTTGCTGGCACATTGGTCGAGTCTCCTGCCAAAGGGCAGCGCATTGAATTGAAGGCTGAATCCCTCACCGTATATGGGGAAGCCGATCCAGAAACCTATCCCTTGCAGAAGAAGCGCCATTCGTTTGAGTTTTTGCGAGAGATTGGACATTTGCGATCGCGCACCAATACCCTCAGCGCTGTCTTTCGCGTCCGCAATGCTGCGTCTACTGCGATTCACCAGTTCTTTCAAGAGCAGGGCTTTTTGTGGGTGCATACGCCCATCATTAGCGCCAGCGATTGCGAAGGGGCAGGCGAAATGTTTACCGTGACGGGCTTTGATCTGAATAAAGTGCCTGTTACTGCCGATCAGAAAGCCGACTTTAGCAAAGACTTTTTTGGCAAACACGCCTACCTCACCGTCAGCGGACAGCTAGAAGCCGAAATTATGGCAATGGCGTTTAGCAACGTCTACACCTTTGGTCCCACCTTTCGCGCCGAGAACTCCAACACCTCCCGCCACCTGGCAGAGTTTTGGATGGTCGAACCGGAGATGGCGTTTTGTGACCTCGAAGGCGACATGGATCTGGCAGAAGCCTTTCTCAAGTACATCTTCAAATACGTGCTGGAAAATTGCCCAGAAGACATGGAGTTTTTTAACCAGCGCATCGACAACTCGGTGCTGGAAACTGCCGACACTATCATCAACAATGAGTTTGCGCGAGTAACGTATACAGAGGCTGTGGCGCTACTCGAAAAAGCCAGCAAGACCTTTGAGTATTCCGTCGAATGGGGTTTGGATCTGCAATCAGAACACGAGCGCTATTTGGCAGAAGAGCACTTCAAAAAGCCGACGATCGTCACTGACTATCCCGCCAAAATCAAAGCCTTCTACATGCGCCTCAACGACGATGAAAACACCGTTCGCGCTATGGATATCCTTGCGCCCAAAATCGGCGAAATCATCGGCGGCTCCCAGCGCGAAGAACGACTGGATGTGTTGGAACGCCGCATTCAAGCACAGGGACTCGACCTGGCAGAATACTGGTGGTATCTGGATCTCCGTCGCTACGGCACAGTGCCTCATGCAGGCTTCGGTCTGGGCTTCGAGCGCCTCGTGCAGTTCATGACGGGCATGGGCAACATCCGCGACGTGATTCCCGTCCCCCGCGCCCCATTGGATGTGGAGTTTTAAGATGTAAGCAAGTATTCCGTCAAGCAGCCTGAGACGTTGGGAGTAAACCGCCATGACGACAGAACTGGAAGCGAACCGCAAGACCCTCTACGAGACAGACTATTTGCAGTGGATTGAAACCACCGTTGCCCGGTTGAAGGCTCAGGATTATGCCCACATCGACTGGGAGAATCTGATTGATGAGATTGAGGATATGGGGAAAAGAGAACGCAAGAGTTTGAAGAGCAATCTGATTATTGTTCTACTGCATTTGCTCAAATGGCAGTATCAGCCAGAACGCCGGAGTGGTAGCTGGAAAGGCAGTATTGTTGAGCATCGTCAGCGTATTCATGATGATCTTAAAGAGTCTCCCAGCTTAAAACCTTATCTAGAGCAGATTTTTGCTGAGTGTTACGTAAATGCAGTTGAACGAGCGATCGCCGAAACCGATCTCCCCCCCGAAACCTTCGCGCGATCGTGCCCCTACACATCAGCAGAGGCATTAGACTCTAGCTATCTTCCAGATTGAATTTGCTGCTAGTTTAGGCAAACACTCGACAACCCTTATTAAACGCTTCTGAAATGCTGGAACTCCATAAAAGCTATGTGTTAAATGAACAGCAACAGCCGATCGCAGTTAAAATTGCCCTTGCAGAGTTTGAGTAGATTGAGGACGTTCTTAAAAACTACGGATTACCCACGCTTGATGATGCAATTCGGTCTGTGTCTGAGGGCAAACCGATCTGAGGCTTACAGTCTGTAAAGGTCAAGGAGTCAGGGTCGAGGAAGTCGGCTAACGCCATCTCCAGCACCAATTCGATGGCATAGTCGATCTGTTTTGCATAATTCAGATAAGCATCGCGGATATGATCCGGCAACACTGCTAACAGCATCAACGCAGCATCATGGCTGAGATGCTTTTTATCAGTTTGTGGAAGAGTCTGCATGGTCATATCCTCTAGTCTCTACTCGGATACTTCGCATTATATGGAGGCTGGGTAGCATGGATCAAAATGCTTTCTAACTTGTCTCCTAATTTTAGAACATCGACCATCGAGAGCAGTACGAACGCGATCGCAACAATTATCCAACCATGATCAGGTGCAGGCTTTGTGACCCCCTCTAAACCGTTCTCGAAGTTTTTTCGTTTTACCGAGATAAAGTAACCCATGCTCTCGATGCCTGACTGCATAGAGTCCAGGTGACAATGGAAGGTCTCGAAACTCGCGGGTAATCAATGCACAGGATTCAAACGACACAGATAAGAGTGCTTGCAACAGACCTTGCGCTTGCTCCTCAAGTTCATTCAAAATTAGCCCTCAAGCTCTTTTTTTAGTATATTTCTACTGGCTCTGCTTTACTGGTTTAAGGCATTCATAGCGATCGAACATGGCAACCATCAACGACAACTACCTCAAACTTAAAGCAGGCTACCTGTTTCCTGAAATTGCGCGACGGGTGACAGCCTTTGCAGACGCGAACCCAGACGCGAAGGTGATTCGGCTGGGTATTGGCGATGTCACGGAGCCGCTACCCGAAGCCTGCCGTACTGCCATGATTCAGGCGGTTGAGGACATGGGCGATCGTGCCAACTTCAAAGGCTACGGTCCAGAGCAGGGCTATGCCTGGTTGCGGGAAAAGATTGCGGCACACGATTTTCAGTCACGCGGCTGTGACATTGATGCCTCAGAAATCTTCATTTCCGATGGTTCCAAGTGTGACTGCGGCAATATTCTCGACATTTTTGGCAGCAACAACAGCATTGCTGTCACTGACCCCGTGTATCCCGTGTATGTCGATACGAATGTAATGGCAGGGCATACAGGCGAGGCGAATGAGAAAGGTGAGTATGGTGGCTTGGTCTATCTGCCGATTACCGCTACAAACCACTTCACTGCCGAAATTCCCACTCAGAAAGTTGATTTGATCTACCTTTGCTTTCCCAACAATCCGACGGGGGCGACTGCCAGTAGGGAACATCTACAAGCGTGGGTGGATTATGCGCGATCGCACGGTTCCATCATCTTTTTTGACGCGGCATATGAAGCCTTTATCACCGATCCAGCGATTCCCCATTCCATCTATGAAATTGAAGGGGCACGGGAATGCGCGATCGAGTTTCGATCGTTCTCCAAAAATGCTGGTTTCACAGGCACTCGCTGTGCGTTAACTGTTGTGCCCAAAACCCTTACTGCTAAAGCCGCCGACGGCTCGGATGTCGAACTCTGGAAACTCTGGAACCGCCGCCAGTCCACCAAGTTCAACGGCGTATCGTACATTGTGCAACGCGGAGCCGAAGCGGTTTATTCCGAAGCCGGACAGGCGCAAATCAAGACGCTGGTGAACTTCTACATGGAGAACGCCACCATCATCCGTGAACAACTTACTGCTGCCGGAATTACTGTCTATGGTGGCGTGAACGCGCCCTATGTTTGGCTGCAAACACCCAACGGTCTTTCTAGCTGGGATTTCTTCGATAAACTGCTGCAAACTTGCAATATCGTCGGCACACCCGGTTCAGGCTTTGGTGCAGCGGGTGAAGGCTACTTCCGCATTTCGGCATTCAACAGTCGCGCCAATGTCGAAGAGGCAATGAAGCGGATTGCAGCAGCGTTTTAAGTTAAGTTAGCTCTCTTCTCACAGTTGCTAGAGTGTCAGCTAATCCCTTGCAGTGTATCCAACCAACGTAACCGCCGTATATACATTGTCCTTGAGAGTTAGCGATGAAAACATGATCGACACCTACAGGGTTCTTCCATGTACGCAGGCTGGTGCCGTCTTTAAACGTAAACCATAGCCCAGCCTTAGCAAAATCGCGTGGATGAGCATCGGTCATTCCTGGCACTTTTCGTAAATGCTGAATCAGTAGATCAGTAAAGCAACCTTCTTGAGTGTCTGGTAATGGTTGTCTGGGTTTAGCCCAAAATGATTGAATAGCTGAAGTAACGGCTGGATGATTTTTGAGAGCGGGGTGACTGACTCCATCAAGACAGACAAAGTAGGCATGTCTGAATTTGGTTGATTCGATTGTGACTGTACCATCGCTTCCGTTATCTATGTCACCTGCAATAATCAACGTTGGGATTACTTTGGCTATTTTTTCTGCAAGAACTCGACGATTCATACCTAAATCTCTGGCGATGCCAATACCCCATCCAAAGGGATCAGCAATTTTTGCCAAATGCGCCCCACCAACAGGAGAGCCAAGGAGAACGAAAGTCTGCACTCGTGCCCACCATTCAGGATGACGATGCAGAACTTCTATCCAGACGATCCCTCCCAACGAAGTCGCAACAATATGTATGGGAGTTTCTGGATATTGAGCAACTGTTGCTGTTGCGGTCTGATCAACAGTTTCAATCAGTGAATCAATTTGTAGAAAGACGGTGTTGAGATAGCCTAGACTTGGCGCGACTACCAGCACTTTTGCTGGTGTAAAACTGTCGGCAAGATTATGAGCAAGACGGGCAAGCATTTGATTATCGTCCGTCATGCCATGTTGTGTGAACACAATCAGATCCGGACAGTCAACCGCTAACATACAATTACCTCTGCAAAGACTTCAACTGCAATAGAGTTAAAGTGCCCCAAAGATAG
>JBBSHC010000200.1:0-6475 GCA_038253425.1 Leptolyngbyales cyanobacterium
TGGCGTACTGAATGCCTTATAAGTTGCTGTTTGTTTGTTTGGGCAATATCTGCCGTTCTCCCTCAGCCGAAAACATCATGAATCATTTAGTCGCTCAAGCAAATTTGAGTGACCAAATTGTGTGTGATTCGGCAGGAACGGCTGGTTACCACGTTGGCAGTCCGCCTGATCGACGGATGACCATCGCGGCAGAACGGCAAGGAATCACGCTTCGCGGTAGTGCGCGTCAGTTTACAAAAGCAGACTTTGAAGCATTCGATCGCATTCTGGCGATGGATCGAGAAAACTTTGAGGACATCTGCGCGTTAGACCCAACTGGAAAGTACCAAGACAAAGTACGTCTGATGTGTGATTTCTGCACACAGCACACAGTACGAGATGTGCCGGATCCTTACTATGGCGGTAGTGAAGGGTTTAACCAGGTCATCACCCTTTTGCTTGATGCCTGCAAGGGACTACTGGACGATGTGACGAAAGAGCTAGTAAGTAGACAAAACAGGGCGTTTGAACCGAAAAGCCCTTAAGCAATGACGATCGCATGACGCTTACAGCAACGCTCTGACGAACAGAACTTGACCCGCCTCAATGTCTACAGCGCTTCCATTGCCTGCTTTAGGTCAGCAGTGAGCGACTGGGCACTCTGTTTCGGCGCGTTTAGTTTGTAGTGAGAAACCTGAAGCGGTTGACCAATACAAATTCTGAGCTGACAGCGCCAGGGCACCAAAGGCTGACTGTAATGGAGATGAATCGGTACAACTTTGATGCCCAGATTGGGATGACTGGCTTCGGCTTGTAAGGCTAAACGTGCTAATCCTGGCTTGAGCCGCTGTATTTCAGTTTCACGAAAAATATTACCTTCAGGAAAGATAACTAACGATTCACCGTTTTGTAGTAGCTCTACCCCATGACGAAGGCTCGCGATCGCAGGTCGTCTGGTATCAATTGGAAAGCCTCCTAAATGCTGAATGAACCAGCCTTGAAGTCCTTTCACTTCATCTGCCGAAACCATAAACCGCAAGTGACGACCTGTAACATCGTGACCAACAGCGTAGGGAACCATAACTGCATCCCACCGAGAACGGTGCGTGGGCGCAAAGATGATGGGACCAGAAGAAGGCAAATATTCGCGTCCGGTAACCTCAACGTGACTAAAGTAAAAGGGCGCAACGACATAGCGACCCAACGGATAAACCAATGACTCTAGCCACGGTGAACACTGAGAGGGAGCAGGAGCCGCTATAGTGTGATTGGAGCGCCCTTTCCCTTGCAGAAAACGCGCCATTAACGATGCGTTCGGTACTACTTCGGTAGCGCGATCAACAGCATTAGGGCGCAAGCAATCTTGCTTTGTCTTAGCATAATCAAGTGCGCTGACTTGAACTGTTGAGTCGTCTGGCAGCTTTAGAGCATTGAGCGGTCTGGTCGAGTCAATCGAATTCATAGCGTAAACCGGGGCAGACGAAATGCAGAAACAACACGTATATCTACCGTATAGGTCTTAGCGAGATTCGTTGTCTACTCTAAGGACACTTTTCAGTGTGTCATGAGACCGATATGGCAGCAGCCAATTTTGCTTGCTACAAAGCAGTGTGGTTTAGATGGCAAGGCGACGGCGCTGGACAAACCAGGATGTTAACTGCTGGCGACAAGCCGCTTCGAGCATACCGCCCACAACAGGTAGATGATGGTTGGAACAGGCACTATCGGGCAAGTTCAGCACCGTTCGGACAGCGCCTGCTTTTGGATCGTCCACACCGTAAACCAGCAGACCCAACCGTGCCAGTATCAAAGCACCCGCACACATGGGGCACGGTTCTAAGGTGACATAAAGAGTGCAATGGTTCAGGTACCAGGTATTCAATACTTGTCCGGCTGCGCGTAAAGCAAGAATCTCAGCATGAGCCGTGGGGTCACGATCGCGTTCGCGTCGATTTTCAGCTTCAGCGATCGCTTCTCCGTCAGGACCCACAATGACTGCACCCACTGGTACGTCTCCCGCATCACCTGCTGCTTGTGCCAGTGCGATCGCCCGCATCATCCACTGACAATGCCGCTGATAATCAGACTGATCGGCGATAGTCGCTAGGTGCTGTTCGCCAAAGGGCGGGTTATCTCCGTCTGTGCGTTCCTGCATGTCAACCCTGCTCCGTCCGTTCGCCAACCGCCTTTCTTTAGTCCTACGCGGCTGGTTGAGCCAGCAGGGGGTCGAGTTGACTTGTTTTATCTAGCTGGTACAGATCATCGCAGCCGCCAATGTGCTGCTGATTGACAAAAATTTGCGGTACCGAACGTTTTCCGTCAGCACGTGCCGCCATTTGTTCACGCGCCGCGTCATCACCATCGATTTTATACTCTGTAAAATTAACCCCTTTCCACCGCAGCAATACTTTAGCGCGGACGCAAAATGGGCAGGTCTGCCAGGTATAGATTTCAACGTTGGCTTTGACGCGTTCGGGATGGCGTCCCAACAAGCTATTTAATACGTTAAACATAATTCATCACCCTACCATCGCGTCGGTTAATAAGCTGCAAACGCATCATTTGAAAAATGAATCGTCTGAAAATTAATCTTCTCAAAACAAACGGTCTAAAATGAATGCCTCAAAGTCAGCCGTTGCTTAAACCATTGGAAATGGCATGACTACTAATATGCTAAGACCAACCACCGCGATCGCGACTGAAAATGCCAGCAGCTTTAAGCGATCGTGCCACACCGGAGCTGCGGCTATGGTCTGAACCTGTGGCTGTCGCGATCGGGCAGAGGAGAGTGGTAAAAGCCAAAGCAGCAGACTACCCAACGTCATCAAGCTACCTAAAATAGCAGTAGTACCCGCAATCCAGACCAGCATAAACCAGAGAATTTGAGACATCTTGCACCGTTGCTCTGTATAGATCTTACAGACCTTTATCGATAGCCTTCTGTTCTTGAACTCTAGCGAGTTTTAATTAGATAGTCCACCACCTACCTACTATTACCAGCACCTACTATCACTGGGCATGGCTGCTGGGGTGAAGGCATTAGATCACGCTTAGCTGCGTCAAGCCGACTCATCACTTCTACATAAAAATTCCCCTCGCCGAAGCCAGGGGAATGCTGAAGTGTCACAAATGTTTTAAAAGTCAGAGTGTAGCGAACTAAAGCTAAACATCGTATATGCGACATTCAAGCGCGTCAGGGCGCTCCTCACAGTAGCGATCGAGGCTTGTCTTCGGCGTTAAACGGCGATGTGATGTAGCAGCCTGTACTTCTTCCACCACGTCCCAGGCACTCGCACACTCACTGGACAGCTCGCCATTGATGCTGCAAGCACTGCGAGCTTCTTGGATCATAGTCTGTAGCTGCTGTTCGATGGTTGTAGCAGCATTGTTCGTTTCTAGTTGCGTAGACATAAGGCGCGAATCTCCTACGGTGGGTTTTGTAGCGTCAACCCGTTTGTTGGCACTGATGTGCGGAG
This sequence comes from Leptolyngbyales cyanobacterium, assembly GCA_038253425.1. Lineage (GTDB taxonomy): Bacteria > Cyanobacteriota > Cyanobacteriia > Leptolyngbyales > Leptolyngbyaceae > Stenomitos. The sequence goes on from JBBSHC010000200.1 coordinate 3,456, forward strand.
TGCACACCTCCAATCTAACGCTGTCCGCCCATTTTGATATGGAGGAAAACCCCCAATCTTAAAGCGGAAAGCTAGACAGAAACTGTTCTTGCTTAACAAAAACGAAAAATTGTTCACCTTCTGCGGGTGCAAGTCGGTTACTAGCTTGCAACGTGGGGGGTTGAGCTTTGTTTCAGGGATGATTTGCAGGGGTTTAAACACTACGCCTCATGCCTCATAGACCACCGTTCCACCTTTAGCTACGGTTCGTCTATTGATTCAGACAGTCTGCATCCCTCGCTGGCAGGGTATCTCACCTTTTTGTTTGCTCTATCTTTTAACTCTTAAAGGCAAGATATTAGCTCGTTTTCTTCGTTCGTTCCAGTGTGCTGGTCAACTCAGTAAAACTTAACACGGGCAACACGATGGATTAGCGTCAAGGGCGAGTCCGCCTTTTGGTAGACTGAGAGACTGAGATCAGAATTTATAAAAGCGCGCAAAATCAAGCCGTTGGGAGGACTTACTTCGTGGAGAACACGCTCGGTCTAGAGATTATTGAGGTCGTAGAACAGGCTGCGATCGCGTCTGCCCGCTGGATGGGTAAAGGCGAGAAAAACATTGCCGATCAGGTTGCGGTGGAAGCAATGCGCGAACGGATGAACAAAATCCACATGCGCGGTCGGATTGTGATCGGTGAGGGTGAGCGCGATGACGCACCCATGCTCTATATCGGCGAAGAGGTAGGCATTTGTACGCAGGAGAATGCAGCAGCCTTCTGTAACCCAGACGAACTGGTTGAGATCGATATCGCGGTTGATCCCTGCGAAGGGACTAACCTGGTCGCTTACGGGCAACCTGGCTCAATGGCAGTGCTGGCAATCTCCGAAAAAGGCGGACTTTTCGCTGCACCAGACTTTTATATGAAGAAGCTAGCAGCACCGCCAGCAGCAAAAGGTAAGGTCGATATCGATAAGTCTGCGACCGAAAATCTTAAGATTCTGGCTGAATGTCTGGATCGGGCAATTGAAGAACTTGTCGTCGTCGTTATGAAGCGCGATCGTCACATTGACCTGATTAAAGAAATTCGGGACGCGGGGGCCAGAGTGGCACTGATCAGCGATGGTGATGTGGGTGCAGCGATCTCTTGTGGTTTTGCTGGCACCAATATCCATGCGCTCATGGGCATTGGTGCGGCTCCTGAAGGAGTAATCTCCGCCGCTGCCATGCGGGCGATGGGGGGGCACTTCCAGGGACAACTCATTTACGATCCAGCCGTTGTCAAGACAGGGCTGATTGGCGAGAGCAAAGAGGCAAATATCGATCGCCTCAAGAGCATGAACATCACCGAGCCTGATAAGGTGTATGATGCCCACGAACTTGCTTCTGGTGAAACTGTGCTGTTTGCCGCCTGTGGCATCACATCTGGCAACCTAATGCAGGGTGTGCGGTTCTTTAGTGGTGGAGCCAGAACCCAGTCGTTGGTCATCTCAAACCAATCCAACACCGCTCGGTTTGTGGATACCATTCACATGTCTGGAAAGCCAAAAGTCGTGCAGTTGCATTAAGTTGTTAGTAGTTGGTTGTTGGTGATAAGCAAATCTGCCACTAGCAACCAACCGCTAAAAACCAGTCATTAACATTCGGTTTACCATCAAAGAGCGCATTTTGAGATGAACATTGCCGTTGTCGGGTTAAGCCACAAAACAGCCCCGGTTGACGTTCGAGAAAAACTCAGTATTCCTGAAACTCTCTGCGATCGCGCGATCGCGCAGCTTTGTGCCTATCCCCACATTGACGAAGTTGCCATTCTCAGCACCTGTAACCGCTTAGAAATCTATCTGGTTACCAGCGAGACAGAGCAGGGTATTCGTGAAGTCACCCAGTTTTTAAGCGACCACAGCAAACTTTTTTTGCCTCAGTTGCGTCCCCACCTTTTTACCCTGCTACATCAAGATGCGGTCATGCACCTGATGCGGGTTTCCTCCGGTCTCGATAGTTTAGTGCTTGGCGAAGGGCAAATTTTGGCGCAAGTCAAGCATTGTCATAAGCTAGGGCAGCAACATCAGGGCATCGGACGGATTCTTAATCAGCTATTTAAGCAGGCGCTCACGGCTGGCAAACGGGTGCGAACCGAAACTAGTATTGGCACCGGAGCCGTTTCGATCAGTTCAGCAGCCGTAGAATTGGCACAGATTAAAACACAAAATCTGGCGGCGTGCCGAGTTGGGATCTTGGGTGCAGGCAAAATGTCTCGTCTTTTGGTGCAGCATTTACTGTCAAAAGGCGCTGTCAACATTGCGATCTTGAATCGCTCTTTGGAACGGGCAAAAGAACTGGCGAACCAGTTTCCCGATGCAGACCTGCACCTCCATCCTCTGTCTGACATGGCAGCAGTGCTAGCAAACTCCGATATTGTTTTTACTAGCACGGCGGCAACAGAACCGCTGCTCGATCGTTCAAAGCTAGAAATGATTCTGGATCCGAATCAACCGCTGATGCTGTTTGACATCGCTGTACCGCGCAATGTGGATGCAGATGTGAATGACTTACCCCACGTTCAGGTATTTAACGTTGATGATCTAAAAGCGGTGGTTGCCCAAAATCAGGAGAGCCGTCGTCAAATGGCGATGGAAGCAGAGTTACTGTTGGATGAAGAAGTAGACGGCTTTGATGGCTGGCTGCGATCGCTCGAAACCGTCTCCACTATCAGCAGTCTCCGCGAAAAAGTCGAAACCATTCGTGCCCAAGAGCTTGAAAAAGCTCTCTCCCGCCTCGGTACTGAGTTTGCTGAAAAGCATCAGGAAGTGATTGAAGCCCTCACCCGTGGCATTGTAAACAAAATTCTGCACGATCCAATGGTGCAGCTACGCGCCCAGCAAGACATTGAAGCGAGACGGCAAGCGATGCAAACCCTTTCGACTCTCTTTAATCTGGAGTCAACATCAAACAAGCAATTTAGCTAATAACAGTTTGCGCTTACACGTGCCTGAGACTGCTCTTAACCCGCGACGTTTAAACAGCCCGTGCCGCTAAGCTAACCA
>JBBSHC010000201.1:0-6472 GCA_038253425.1 Leptolyngbyales cyanobacterium
CCACAACCCACAACCCACAACCCACAACCCACAACCCAAAAACTAGAACTCAGAACCCAGAACTTAAAACTCTACAAAAGCTGATGCTAACTGCCAAATCAGCTTTATGTCGGTTTTCAACGAGTCTTTAGCCGTTTACTTCGTCTCTTTTGACAATGCTGTTACCTTGCTGTTGCGTTGGGATTGGGCGAGATTTGAACTAACAGTTTGTATGCCACAATCGGTAAGAACGCTGTCGGTGCCAATTTACGGTTCTCAGTTCTCATCAATGCACTCAATCAAGGCTGGGCTACATGCTGGGAACCCTGCTAGACGGACGCTATAGAATTCTTCGAGCCTTGGGCAGCGGTGGTTTTGGGCAAACCTATGTTGCAGAAGATACGCAACTGCCCGATCGCCCTCAGTGCGTCATCAAACAGTTTAAGCCTGCCCGCCACGATCAGGCATTTTTGCAGGTCGCTCGTCGCCTCTTTGTTACGGAGGTAGAAACCCTGCGGAGGTTAGGCAGTCACAGTCAGATTCCCTCGTTATGGGCTGATTTTGAAGAAAACCAGGAGTTTTACCTGGCGCAGGAGTATGTTGAAGGGCAACCGCTTAGCGATGAATTGTCAACCGTCGATCGCTTGGATGAAGCGACAGTCATAGAACTGCTGCGGGATGTGCTGCATGTTTTAGAGTTTGTTCACCAAAATCAAGTGATTCACCGGGATATTAAGCCTGGTAACCTGATTCGACGGCAGCACGATGGCAAGATGGTACTGATTGACTTTGGTGCTGTTAAAGCGATCCACACACAGCTCACAACCTTACTGCCTGGGCAGACCGAACTCACGGTAGGCATCGGTACGCAGGGCTATGGACCGAGTGAGCAAATGATGGGGAAGCCGCGCTACGAAAGCGACCTCTATGCGTTGGGCATGACAGCGATCCATGCTTTGACGGGTTTGCAACCTTTTCAACTACCGACCCATCCTGAAACTGGAGAAGTGATCTGGCAGGATCAGGCACAGGTTAGTCCTGAATTGGCAGCAATTTTAATGAATATGACACGCCACAACTTTAGTCAGCGTTATCACTCGGCTCAAGCGGTGCTGTATGCGCTGGATTACCCCACTGCGATTGTGGCAGAGCAAACTCAGTTGCCAATGACGCTGCCAGATTTTTCAGCGACGCGACCGTTGACGGCTGCACTCGATCGCCATGATGCAAAGAACGATGCGCGGCAAGCCGATGCGCTGGGGTTTGTCCGTTTGCGCGATCGACAGCCCGCTCAACGCGTTAAAGAGCGGACGCTGACAGCACTTTCCGTTGGCGTTGCCAGTTTGGCAGTAACGGGGCTACTGTTTAGCATTCGTCAATTGGGATGGTTGCAACCGTTAGAGTTAGCGGTTTACGATCGCATGGTACAGATGAACCCTACACCGGGACCTGATCCACGGTTGCTGGTGGTTGGCGTTACCGATGCCGATCTTCAAGCACAGAAGCGGTTTCCCTTAGCCGATCGTACTCTGGCGCAAGTACTCAAAACGCTGAAACCTTATCAGCCCCGCGTCATTGGTCTGGATCTTTTGCGTGATATTCCTCAAGAGCCGGGTCGGGCTGAGTTTTTAGCAGCACTCAATGCGCCCAACCTCGTCGCCATTACGAATTTAGGTAACGCTAGCGTGCCGATGACACCGCCGCCACCGGGTATCCCCTTCGATCGGGTTGGGTTCAATGATTTGGTGCTTGATCCAGGCGATGTTGTGCGGCGCAGTCTCTTGTTTGCCGATGGCGCAACAGCAGCAGATCAGCACACCACTACGTATTACTCGTTTCCTTTGCGATTAGCACTCGTCTATCTCGCTGATCAAAAAATCGCCTTTCAGCCTCGTGCCAATAATCCTGATGTGTTTCAGCTTGGCAAAAATCAGTTTAGTCCGTTGGAGAGCCAGTCAGGAGGCTATCAAGCGATCGATGCTCGTGGGTATCAGATTTTGTTGCACTATCGGGGGCGTGCGATCGCGCGGCAGGTAAGCCTGAGCGATGTCCTGAACGGGCATGTAAAGCCCGAATGGGTAAGGGACAAAGTGGTCCTCATTGGTACAACGGCTGCCAGTGGTAAAGATCTGTTTTCAACGCCCTATAGTTCTGCTGGCGATGACCAGCCCCGCATGGCTGGTGTGCTAGTTCATGCTCAAATGGTCAGCCAAATTCTGAGCGCCGCGCTGGATGGTCAGCCCCTGGTATGGTTTTGGTCTGAAGGGGTAGAGACGCTTTGGATTTTGATGTGGGCGGCGATCGGTGGCGCATTAGCGTGGTACGTTCGGCATCCGCTGCTCTTGGTTCTGGGTGGCACTGCCCTACTAGCGGTGATTATTGCCTGTGGGTTCAGCTTTTTTCGCCTTCAAGGATGGATTCCTGTAGCTGCACCTGTCTTTGCGGCGATCGCAACGGGAGGCATTGTGATGGCTTACCAAGCTTACTGGGCACAGCGATCGAACCAATTCAGGCAAGTTGAAGACCCGGAATGAACCGTATTGTTACGCTGTCTTGCTCTCGCTGCCACGAAACTGCTGCCATGAAACTGCTGCCATGAAACTGCCGTCCTGAAGGTGACTCAGTATGAAAAGTACAACATTGCCTCTCAACTGGCTAACACTTAACTGTCTATGGTATCTACTGGTCGGTTTTTTTCTTGCCTATACGCCAGTCTGGGCACAGGCAATCATCCTACCCCTTGCCCTGGTGCTGACCCTGGCAAAGACGATTATTCTCGTGCCTGTCATTACCTGGACGTTAAGCAGTGGGTTAGCAGGCGGTCTGTCAGGAGCTTTTGCCACCAGCGTGTTTGATGGACAAGCAGGGCAACTTGCGATGGCGTTTGCAATGGTTGTCTTTTTGGGCTGGACTGTACCTGGTCTTGCTAGTCTAGCGATCGCAGGCGTCATCAGTTTGGCAGCCGCGTTGATGTGGGCTAAAACAATGAACCTGTCTGTTTTGTTGAGCGCTGCTGGGATCGGAGCGATCGGAGGTATCTTTGCGGTCACGCTACCAGAGATTGTCACCGGAGCGCGCAATGACTTACTGCCAATCGTTGGTAAGACCTACACGTTGCTGGTTATGAGTGGCGTTTCTCTAGTTGGTTGGGCACTCGGTCAGTGGGTCAAGCACCTGTTGTCCTAAGTTTCAACTGTTGTCCCAAGTTGCCCCAAGCTCACGCCTGATCAGGGAAGAGACTGAAACCTGGTTTTGCCCATCGCTGCGATCGCATCAAGATGTGCTTGTCACGTGCGGTTGGTGCAACAGCATCGGTAATCGGGCTGCTTTGAACCTGCGATCGACAAGCGGTTTGCTAGAAAGTCACTACAGTCCGAATGCCTTCACCCCTGTGCATTAGCTCAAAAGCATCATTGATTTGCTCGATCGGCATCACGGTTGTGATCAGATCATCAATGTTGATCTTGCCTTCCATATACCAATCCACAATTTTGGGTACATCCGTACGACCTCTCGCACCCCCAAACGCACTGCCCTTCCAGACACGACCCGTTACCAGTTGAAACGGTCGCGTGCTAATTTCCTGCCCTGCCGCAGCCACACCGATAATGACACTCACACCCCAACCTTTGTGACAGCACTCTAGCGCCTGTCGCATCACCTTGACACTGCCAATGCACTCAAAGCTGTAGTCGGCTCCACCTTTAGTTAGTGCCACCAAATGCGCGATCAGATCACCCTCTACTTCACTGGGGTTCACAAAGTGGGTCATGCCAAGCTTCTCTGCCAGTGCCTTTTTCTTCGGGTTGAGGTCTACACCCACAATCATGCTGGCTCCGACCATATGAGCACCCTGGATCACGTTTAGCCCAATGCCGCCCAGCCCAAAGACAACGACCGTTGCCCCTGCCTCTACTTTGGCAGTGTTAATAACCGCACCAAGACCTGTCGTTACACCGCAGCCAATGTAGCAGACCTTATCAAAGGGGGCATCCTCTCGGATTTTGGCGGCAGCAATTTCAGGCATCACGGTGTAGTTGGCAAACGTAGAGGTGCCCATGTAGTGATAAAGCGGTTGACCATCTAATGAGAATCGGCTGGTGCCGTCGGGCATCACACCCCGTCCCTGGGTTGCGCGGATTGCCTGACAGAGGTTGGTCTTTTGGCTAAGGCAATACTCACAGTTACGGCACTCTGGTGTGTAAAGAGGAATCACATGATCACCCGGCTTGAGCGATTTAACGCCCCGTCCCACTTCTACGACAATGCCCGCACCTTCATGCCCCAGGATGGCAGGAAATAGCCCTTCTGGGTCGGCACCAGAAAGCGTATAGGCGTCGGTATGGCAAACACCTGTAGCTTTGATTTCAACCAGCACTTCGCCATCTTTCGGTCCTTCAAGCTGCACCGTTTCGATACTCAGTGGTTTTCCTGCTTCCAGCGCTACGGCTGCTTTAACGTCCATCACGTTGCTCCAAGGTTGAGAGTCGAGCTTTGAGATTGAAATCTAACGCTTACAGTCTAGAGCAGTCGGCGATCGCTCAGTTTATGCAGCATGAGCTTGTTTAAAAACGACCACACATCGTTGCAAGCAGCGATCAGCCATCAACTTTTGTAGAATTTTGAGCTTTGGGTTCTGGTTTTTGCCTTTTACCTTCTGCCTTTTACCTTCTGCCTTTTACCTTCTGCCTTTTACCTTCTGCCTTTTACCTTCTGCCTTTTACCTTCTGCCTTTTACCTTCTGCCTTTTACCTTTCACCTTCGCACCCGAATCCTTCGTGTCGATCGCGCCCATAACAAGCCCAGCGAGCTACCAACTATAGCAGTCCTAAAAGAGTTGTAAGATCTCGTTGAACCAGCCATTGTCTGCTGATTACAAATATAGGAAAAGACAAACAACTCAACAGATAACTCTTGCAGCGGACAGGTGTTTCCAGGCAACAAGATTTTTGGCTGCTGTAAGGCAATAATGATTAGAAGAGATTAGAAGAGATTAGAAGAACTACAGCTTTTATCTAGCTATAGAATAAAAGCTGATTCAAATGTAGAGGGAATGCTAATTTCCGACTAAAATAATCTCCGCTGAAGGGAACTTGTACGTCGCTCTCAAGTCCAAGAAGAAATCATGTCTCCTGACAGATTGAAAACATTCATGTTGAATTCTTCCGTTTTGCAAAAATTTACAAAGTTTGTGAATCCCTTACTGCTTTTTACAAGCTCGCTTGCGGTCTCTAGCTTCATTGCTCTAGAAATCGGTGCCCAAGCTTATGTACTCAATGGCACAAGACAACCGAACGTAGCTGCGATTGCATGGAAGAGCAGCTAATTTTTAGACAACTCTACAACCCATTCATCACTGCGAAAAACGATTGGGATGCCACTCGAACTAAAGTTGGCTTTGCAATGAATACGTCAGCACCTCAGATGACGATCCAAGACTATTCTTCAGCCGACGGATATAACGGTAAAACCTTTGTCGATAATACTAAACCTGATGATATTTACCTCAATTGGTATTACCTGTCTAGTGCAAATGATACACAGCGTCGTTCGACGACGGGTCACGAAATTGAATATGCTTTGGGTTTAGATCACACTGCTAATCCTGCATTAATGAACAATGTTAGAGACAGGAATGTGATTTACACCCCAAAAGATGAAGATATCAACGGGGTTAATGCTATCTACAGTTACCCTTGATTGTAAACATGGATCTTGAGAATGAACCACAATAAGGCTTGCAATACCGATGATGTGGTTCAGCAAATTTTGCAATCACCAAACTTAGGAGCAGTGCGATTTATGCGAATGCAGCGAGAAAGATTACTGTCTGTTGCTTTAGGAAGTATTCTTGGCGTAGTGGGTAGTGTGAGTTATTTAGGTTTAAGATCACTTCATGCAGAATCCGCTTCAAACAAGCAATCAGCTTCACCCCACCCTACCTCGGCTCAATCACATCCAGTTTCCTTGGGGTCTTCAGCCATAAGCTACAAAACAACAGACGATTTACTGGCAGCCTCGGATTTAGTGGTTCGTGGCAGATTCACTGGAAAGCCACTGCTTAGCCCCTTACGCCGAGGACCTGATTTACCCACGGCTGCATCTGAGGATCAAGAACCTCCTGCACGTGATCCTAATCTGATCTATCAGCGCGACCCTGGACACCGTGATTTAGCGTTTGTGGTACAAGAAGTACTAAAGGGCGATAAAACCACAAAACAGATTATTGTGGGTCAAAGAGGTGTCATTGATCAGAGTACAACGGCGGATACGGTACGACCTGTGGAAGGCGATACGCTGTTTAAACCGGGAGATTCCTACATTCTTTTCCTAGCGAAACCATTGCCGCATGAGACTAAACTAGCAGGCAGAGAGTTTTATTGGATTGCAGGGGCTGTGCAAGGTGCTTACCGGATTAAAAACAAGAAGGTATATTCCAGAAATGTGGAGTTGACCCAACCTGCCTCTGGCGAGGAACCTGTATCGAGAGAAA
>JBBSHC010000202.1:0-6431 GCA_038253425.1 Leptolyngbyales cyanobacterium
CGCGATCGTGAGCAAAACGTTGAATGCGGCATTGAGTCAGGGTTAAGGGATGAAAATGCCTCCGCGATGGTTAAAGCATTGGAACAGTAAGCAGATGTTACCGTAAGCGCCTAGCGTGATGAGCATTGAGCTACAGCAGCGATCGTGCAGCTAAGCGCAGAAATTTCAGTTAATTAATTTGAAGGAGACTTAAATGACTCAATCACTGACAAACAAAAAAGTTGCCATTCTTGTGGCGGATGGGTTTGAACAGGTAGAACTGACGGAACCCAAACAGGCGTTAGAGCAAGCGGGTGCCCAGACCCACATTATTTCGCCAAACAAAAACACCGTTCAGGGTTGGAACCATTTTGATCAAGGCGACAACTTTCCGGTGGACGTGGTTTTGGATCAAGCCAATCCGGCGGATTATGATGCGTTGTTGTTGCCAGGTGGCGTAGCAAACCCAGATCAGCTTCGTACGCAAGCCGCCGCTGTTCGATTCGTGCAATCGTTTTTTGAAGCCAGTAAACCAGTTGCAGCAATTTGTCACGGGCCCTGGACGCTAATTGAAGCAGGCGTAGTGAAGGGACGTACGCTTACGTCCTGGTCATCATTGCAGACAGATTTGAAGAACGCTGGTGCAAACTGGGTTGATCAAGAGGTTGTAGTAGACAATGGCTTGGTGACGAGCCGTAATCCTCACGACATTCCAGCGTTCAACCAGAAGATTGTGGAAGAGTTTGCAGAAGGCAAACATCAAAAGCAGAAACTCTCGGCTGTCCGTTAAGTGTTGAGCATTCTCAGCTTTGACACCCATACAGATCAGCGGTCACTTTTTGCAGCGCTTGAACTTCTGGCTACATTACATAGTGATGAAGGGTACGCACGTAACAGCTATCAGCCATGACTGCTCTTCTATGTCTTTAAAGTTAAATGCTTGACAATGCCATAAAGTCTCCTAAAAGGGCGATCGCACACATTAGCGATCGCCCTTTTTGCTGCTAGCGGCTCAATCGCACCTTCGTACAGTAGTAAGCTGGTGAAAGCTATATGAAACAGTATCGCTGTTTACCATTAATGTCTTTCGATCGCTTGGGTCGAGGTATGACCGATTCGTACAAAGAGAGGAGGGGTAAAAACGCGATACGCCTTCACCGCCCTACAAACAGAGCCGCTGATGACTCCACAGATCCCATCACTTGACGCTTTTTGGATGCCGTTCACTGCCAATCGACAGTTTAAAGCGAACCCTCGCTTAATGGCAGCCGCGAAAGGTATGTACTATACCACTGTTGATGGTCGGCAAGTGCTAGACGGCACGGCAGGTCTATGGTGTGTGAATGCGGGGCATGGTCGTGACTCGATCGCAGCGGCTGTACAAAAACAAGTGAGCCAGCTTGATTTTGCGCCCACCTTTCAGATGGGGCATCCGGGTCCGTTTGCGCTTGCCGATCGCCTGGTTAGAATGCTGCCTGGTGACCTGAATCACGTCTTTTTTACCAACTCTGGCTCGGAGTCAGTCGATACTGCGCTCAAGATTGCTCTGGCATACCATCGTGTGCGGGGAGAGGGCACGCGAACGCGATTGATCGGACGGGAGCGGGGCTATCATGGCGTGGGCTTTGGCGGCATCTCTGTTGGTGGTATTGCGCCTAACCGCAAGTTTTTTGGCAGTTTGATTCCCGGTGTCGATCATTTGCCCCATACTCATAGCCTGGAGCATAACGCCTTTAGTCGCGGTCAACCGCAGTGGGGCGCACACCTGGCAGACGAACTGGAGCGCCTTGTGACGCTGCATGATGCCTCAACGATCGCGGCAGTAATTGTGGAACCAGTTGCCGGATCGACTGGAGTGTTAATTCCACCAACGGGCTATTTGGAAAGCTTGCGCGCTATTTGTGACAAGCACGGCATCCTACTGATTTTCGATGAGGTGATTACAGGGTTCGGTCGGCTAGGCGCTAGTTTTGCCACTGATTATTTTGGTGTGCTGCCCGATCTTGTGACCGTAGCCAAAGGCTTGACCAATGGCACAATTCCGATGGGTGCTGTTTTCGCGCGTCAGGGTATTCACGATGCCTTTATGCACGGACCCGAACACGCGATCGAGCTTTTTCATGGTTACACCTACTCTGGTCATCCTGTTGCCTGCGCTGCTGCCGAAGCCACGTTGGATATTTACGATGCAGAAGGCTTGTTCGATCGAGCGCATGATCTCTCTGCGTATTTTGAAGCTGCTGTTCATGCCCTCAAAGGTTTACCCCACGTCATTGACATCCGCAACCTGGGCTTGGTAGCTGGTATTGAGTTGGCTTCCATACCGGGTCAACCGGGTGCCCGCGCCTACGACTGTTTTGTGCGTTGTTTTGAACAAGGGCTGCTTATCCGCACAACGGGCGATATTATTGCCCTTTCGCCATCCCTGATCATTGAGAAGCAGCACATTGATCAACTCGTAGAACAGTTGACTGGAGTGTTAAAAACATTGCCTCAACTGACATGAGGTAGGGATATGAAATAGTAATGGATTGACTGATGAGTGAGCCTCTCCGCATTGCGCTGCTAACCTATTCAACCAAGCTTAGAGGCAGCGTGGTACATACGCTGGAATTGGCAGATGCCTTACATGCGCTGGGTCATCAGGTATGTGTTTATGCGCTGGACAAGGACGGCAGGGGCTTCGATCGCGCCCTCTCTTGCGAGTACCAACTCGTTCCAGCACAACTTGCGCCTGCTGGCATTGACGCTCTGATTCAGCAGCGAATTCAAGAGTTTGTCGATTACTTTAGCCAGTCGAGCCAAGCCTACGATTGCTATCACGCTCAAGATTGCATTGGTGCCAATGCTCTAGCCATCTTGCGGCAGCGGCAGCACCTTCCTCATTTCATCCGCACGGTTCACCATATCGAAGCGTACAACAGCCCGTACTTGCACCAATGTCAGGAGCGATCGATTCGTGAATCTGACCTGTGCCTCTGCGTCAGCACGCGCTGGCAGACTGAGTTGAAGCAGGAGTACAACATTCATGCGCCGAGAGTAATCAATGGCGTCAATACACAACGGTTTTCAACACGTCTCAATAGTTTAGAACAGCCGTTGAAAAAGCGTTTAGGGCTGCATGAAGGACCCATTTATTTAACGGTGGGTGGCATTGAACCCCGCAAAAACTCCCTTGTCCTCTTGCAAGCTTTCGTTCAGCATCTAGCCCGTTGCCCTTCTGCTCAACTGGTCATTGCTGGCGGCGCAACTCTCTTCGACTATCAAGCTTACCGCGATCGGTTTTTCGCACTTGTGCAACAGTCTGGTATCCGTTTAGGCGATTCCCTCATTCTGCCAGGAGTGATCCCCGACGATGAACTGCCAGCACTTTACCGTTTGGCAAATGCCTTTGTGTTTCCTTCAGTTAAAGAAGGGTGGGGCTTAGTCGTACTCGAAGCGATCGCCAGTGGCATCCCAGTCATCACCGCAAACCAGGCACCCTTTACCGAGTTCCTTACAGAGAACCAGGCGTTGCTGGTTGATCCCACTTCATCTAGCGCGATCGCCCAGGCTATGCAATCCGTTTTAGAGCCGAAATTGGCAAAGGCTTTAGTTCACAACAGTCAAGCAATGCTGCCCCATTACTCCTGGGATGCGTCTGCAAAAATGCATGTGGTTCATTATGATGAATTATTAAAGCGCAAAGTGTGAGCTTTACGTGCCCACTCCCCTCGCATAATCTGCCCCAACCCGCTGCAAACGCCTCTGTAATTACTACTTAAAAATGCCTGAAATTCGCTTTCAGATTGAATTGCCCGATGGCGCTCAAGCAACCTGCTACTCACCGTCCCTTGTAGTGAAAGAGTACTTTACGTCAGGCGATGAGTATGCACTCACAGATTTTATTGAGCGATCGCGCACCGCGCTACAAATTGCCAGCGATCGCGTACGCGCAAAATACGGTAGCCCGTGTGGTTTAGCGCTGGGTCAGTTAGCGCAAATCGAGTCAATGGCAGAGACCTACAACCATTTGCCAGCACCTAAAGTACGGCTGCTGAAATTCATCGAATGAGTGAAGTTGGCGTAAATGGGACTAGACTCTACCCGGTCTGACTTCAGCTTTTTAGTGTAGTGCCACTACAAAAGTGCCAATGGCTCAACCTTTTGACTTTGACATAAACCTTTGCCGTCAAACTTGCACTTCCTGACCCTGCGGTAGTACGATAGTAGACTGTGTTGAATTGAAGCGACCCATGCCAAAGCTAAAGACCCGCAAAGCTGCTGCGAAACGACTGAGAGCCAGCGGCACTGGAAAAGTAATGCGCCGCAAGTCGTTCAGAAGCCACCTACTGGAGCACAAGAGCGCTTCGCGCAAGCGTCGTCTCGCAGGTGTGGCAGTTGTTAATGAGCGTGACGAAGCCAATGTTCGTCTGATGCTCCCTTATCTATAGAAGAAACTATAGAAAAAAGGTTTGGGTTTACTTGCTTGGAACTCAAACCTTAATGCTCAACCGCTAATTTCAGTGTTTAGAACTTAAGGACTTTGTAACGATGACACGGGTAAAGCGCGGCAATGTCGCTCGCAAGCGCCGCAAGAAAATTTTAAAGCTGGCGAAAGGCTTTCGGGGGTCTCACTCCAAGCTGTTTCGTACAGCCAATCAGCAGGTAATGAAGGCATTGCGAAATGCCTACCGCGATCGCCGCAAGCGGAAGCGTGATTTCCGTCGTCTTTGGATCACCCGCGTGAATGCAGCCGCTCGTCAACACGGCATGAGCTATAGCAAGCTCATGGGTAGCTTGAAAAAAGCAGACATTCAAATCAACCGCAAAATGTTGTCGCAAATGGCAATTCTTGACCCTGCTGGTTTCAGCAAAGTGGTGGAATTGGTCAAGTCAACTAAAAGACCAGCCTAGCGCCCCTGCGGTGTGGCATGGTGATGAAACGAGCAACGCTGATTAGCGGCATTTTAAGCTTAAGTCTGGTGGGGGTGCCGTTTACGGTGCTTCCATTTTCTGTTGCGGCAGATTTGCAAACAGTTCAGCAGCGGGGTCGTCTGATTGTTGCCGTCAAGGATAATACGCGTCCACTTGGCTTTCGGGGTGCTGATGGTCAACTACAGGGGCTGGAAATTGAGCTGGCTCGACGCTTGGCTCAGGAATTGCTGGGGCGATCGGACGCTATTGAGCTGAAACCAGTTGCCAATCAAGACCGCCTTGCCGCTGTCTTAGACGGGCAGGTTGATATAGCGATCGCCAGGGTGACAAGCACTACTCTGCGATCGCGGTTGGTTAGCCTCAGCATTCCCTACTACCTGGATGGTACCGCTCTGGTAACGCGTGACTCCTCTGTGCAGCAATTAGCGGATATCGGTAAGCAAACGATCGCGGTCTTAGACGGTTCCAGTACGATTGCCATCTTACGGTATCGTCTGCCAGCCGCCACTCTGGTCAGCGTCTCATCCTATGAGGCTGCCCATACCCTGCTTGAAGACGGTAAAGCCGTTGCATTTGCCGCCGATGCGAGTCTTTTGACGGGGTGGGTGCAAGAATTTCCTCAATATCATTTACTCATTCCTACACTTTCTGCTGAACCGCTTTGTATCTTGATGCCAAAAGGGTTGCAGTACGACGCGTTACGGCTACGCATTAACCAGGTTATTACCCGGTTGTCAGAAGACGGTTGGCTGCAAGAACGGGCAAACTACTGGGGCTTACCATAGATACAAGCTCAAGCATGACAGCACGTTTAGCCTTCAGCCTTTCTTCCTCCTCTACCCTTTTGCGATAAGGTTGATGTGTAGCCAGTTTTGACAGTTATTCGGGTGAACTGAACATTCGACATGAATACATCCTTTCCGCTTATCTATGTTTCTCTACTGCTTGTGCTGCTATCGGCTGCGGGCTGGGCTGTCATCCGTCAGATTTTGAAAACGCGCAAGGTCGAACTTGCTCTTGCTAAATTACAGTCAAAGCTGTCTAAAGAAGCAGGCTCGGCGCAAGAATACTACGAGCTTGGCAGCATCTATCTCGACAAAAATATTTATTCTCAAGCGGTGACACTGTTTCAAAAAGCGTTAAAAGCAGACGCTTTGACAGAGCAAGAGAGTAGTCCAATCCATAACGCACTTGGCTTTGCCTACTTTGCCCAGGAGCAGTATGATTTGGCGATTCGTCAGTACAAAGAAGCGCTCAACATTGAGCCAAACTATGTCACAGCGCTGAATAATCTTGGACACGCCTACGAGCGTAAGCAATTAGCTAGTCAGGCATTGGAAGTTTACGAGCAAGCCTTGGCGCTGGAGCCTGCCAACGTCACTGCTAAACGTCGCGCAGAATCCCTGCGAAAGCGGTTTGTACCGACAGTATAATGAGTCTCAAGACGCTCTTCTTTACTTTGTAAAACATGCTGAAGCAGTGAAGCTTTAGAACCTCAGCAATTAATGCTTTACGGCGTTACACTCTTGCTAAGA
>JBBSHC010000203.1:0-6421 GCA_038253425.1 Leptolyngbyales cyanobacterium
CTTAAGACGTTGCGCCATGTCGCTATGTGTCTTGCTTGGCATTAACTGCACGACCAAAGCTTACCCAAACCTTAAGCTGATTCAGGATTGAGCTTGCTCATTTCCCAGGTGGTATAAGTGCCGATCGGGCTCCAAAGCAAATACGGCAGTAACAAAAGAGCCGCCCAGCCCGACACTTGCCATACAAGAAGCGTCAGAATTAGCCCTAATACAACCCCGATACCGCCCACGATCGTACCCGCCCTCAAGCTCCGCAACCACAGCATGACGGGCGAATAGAGCACAATCACTAGCTCAAGCACCGCATACGCGCCCATAAAAGACCAGGCTCTAGTACTACCTGGATCTCGCTCCCATACGATGTATGCCGACCAGGCACCACAAATAAAAACGATCGTCCAGATGATGGGAATCAGCGCTTCAAAGGTTAGCCAGCGCGGTCGCCGCAGTTGCTTAAACCACTTAATATCTCGCGGTCTGAGAATGCTGCTGCCAAAGGCAATTAAAAAGGTTACTGCCCCAATTACCATCCAGGACTTGATCATGCTTCTACCTTCTTTGCCACCGCAAAATTTTGCTTACAAGCATCTTGCATTTTGTAACTTGATTATGTCAGGGCTAGAGGATGATCGAATCCCTCGTTGGTGTAATCCGCAGTGTACTCGGTTAACCTTTGCTCAGGTGGCACAGGCACAACGACAGTTGTAACCGTTCCAGTTTTAAAGCGGCAAGCGTTAAAAAGCGCTTTGGATGGTTCACATCGGTATGCTCTAGCCCACAGAGCCAATGCCTTGCAACTTGTATCACTCTTCTACTGAGGAAAAGGCGCATCCATCCATTGCAATGAAGACATTGTCCAACGCGTTTTGGTAGCAAGGCACATTGTACGAAGGTAACTTTACGGCTGGAGTTGTCTGCCTGGGTAAGGCGTTACGGAAGGCTTGGAGTTGCAGCACCGTCTGCTTTGCCAGCGCGATCGTCGTTGCCACACTTTGCAGCAATTCTGCCTCTGCTTGCCGATAATCAGTCAGATCGATCGCATAGAGATAAACGAGCTTGAACGAAGGCAGCGCATGGTACATGAGCGACAAGGTGTGATGCTTTACCTTCACTTCAAGCGTATATTCCTTAAACTGCCCGTTTAAGCACGTTTGAATGATCTGTGAATGCTCGACTGGCAAAAGACTGGTCGGCTCCAATTGCAGTCGTCTGAGCAACCGCACCGCCGCAGGATTGGTTTTAATCAGACCGCCATCTGGGTCGAAAACTAGTACTGGGTTGGGGTTGTGACGAAAAAAGGTGGCGAGGTGAAGAATGTCAGCATCAGCATAATCGCGGTTCATTAAGACCTGACGTTGCTCTAGCTCCAGCGACTTTAGCAGCAGGTGATCAAGCTGCTTCTGTTGGTCGATCGTCAGGTGCTTTTTGTTTACCATGAGATTTAGCTCCTTAAATTCTACGGGATGACGGAGTGAGCCAGGGGATGGTGTGGTAGCCGGGTTCCCTGGCTTTTAGCGTGAATGCTTAGCTACAGTGAGTGAGCGCAAGGAGCGATGACTAGAGAACGCGCTCAAACGGCAGTAGAAATCAGGATAGTACTGTTCGCAGCAAGGCAGTAACTTTACTGAGTTTCTAGTTCATTACAAGCGCCTGATAAATTTGAAACCTTCGATGTAAGTAAATCCCCTGAATTTAACTATGGGTGATTTTTTAATCTGAGTGAGTGATAAAACCTTGACCCTTGTGTGAACGTCGTCGCCTAATTGTGTGACGCGTATGACCTGTTCGATCGCAAAAAATCACTGCTTAGGGTGATAAAAATCATTGCCGAGCTTTAAAGTTTGTGCAGTTGCGCTGCCTTTTGCAGGGTGGTGAACACAGAATTCGCTGTCAGACAACAAACGGCAGTGCCCAATGAGCGCTAAACTAATAAACAGTCAAAAAGTCCAATTTCCTGGCTCATCTGCTCCCATCACCCTCATTCGCGGTATATGCCAAGATCCCAACGCAACGACAACTTCATTGACAAAAGCTTTACCGTCATGGCGGACATTATTCTAAAAATTCTGCCTGCCACGAAAAAAGAAAAAGAAGCGTTTGCCTATTACCGCGACGGTATGTCTGCTCAGGCAGATGGCGAGTACGCCGAGGCGCTCGACAACTATTACGAAGCGCTGAAACTAGAGGAGGATGAATACGATCGCAGTTACGTCCTCTACAATATCGGGCTGATTCATGCCAGCAATGGCGAACACGAACGGGCGCTCGGTTACTACCATCAAGCGCTGGAGTTAAACCCCCGGTTGCCGCAGGCGCTTAACAATGTGGCAGTAATTCTGCACTATCAGGGCGAACAGGCAAAGGAAGCCGGAAAGGACGAGGAAGCCGAAGCGTGTTTTAGTAAAGCCGCTGACTACTGGAAACGTGCGATTCGCGTGGCACCGAACAATTACATCGAAGCCCAAAACTGGCTGAAGACGACAGGACGCTCTCAAATAGATGTGTTCTTTTAGCCCAGCGATTCGCACTCTAGATCTTGCTTAGAAGCTTAGAAGAGAAAAATAAGGTTGCGTAGGAAGGGGTTTGGCGGCGATCGCCGTTAAGTGCAACCCGATCGGCTTCTATGAAAGCAGGTCCCTACATTGAGTAGTGGTATCTGCCCAAGCCGATCGCTCTTGTTGGCTGAAACTGTCGCTACTGTAAAAACTCATAACCAATCGCAAATAACGACTCATGCTCGATCGTGAACAAGTCCGTAAAGTGGCTCATCTGGCTCGTCTCAAATTGACTGAAGCAGAAGAGGAAACGTTTACAACGCAGTTGGTCGATATTCTGGGCTACTTTGAGCAATTAAACGAACTCGATGTCAGCAACGTTGAGCCGACCACGCGCGCGATCGACGTCAGCAATGTGGTGCGGGTCGATCGTTTACAGCCAGACACTGAACGAGAGGCAATGCTTGATGCGGCTCCCGATCGGGATGGCGATTTCTTCAAAGTACCGAAAATTGTCAATGCAGATTAATCTGTCATGCGCGACAGCAGGATGTCTTGACTATGGCTACTCACTACAGACCAATCCTGCTGGGTGACGTTAGTTGAGATAAACCTCTCCGTTAGACTCAATGCTCAGCGCCGTTTTGTCGGTGGCAAAGTCAGTTGTTTCAGTCAGCGTTAGTTCGATTGTGTTGAGCGCAACCGTTGGCACCTTCGGACTGACCAGCAAAAAACCGCGATCGCGACGATAGAAGGCAATATTGGTAGGCAGTTTCAGATCTTGCAGAGTCACATCCGAGCGTCCGCTTAAAACCCGCACTTGCGTATCGCCAATGACTTGGTAAACAATATCTGCGCCTGTTTTGTTGCTGAGCTTGACCTCAACGCTGCCATTGGTTGGACTAAGAATGGCGATCGGGGGTTGCTGCTGACTCGGCAATGGTGGATTGAGCGCTGGCGTACTGGGGCGCGTCTGAGCCTCTGCCTTCAACCAGTAAGGGTCGATCGCGCTGGCAAGCAGTACGCTACCGCACCATAACCCCAGCAGGCTAGCAACTTTGCCCCATCGCTGTGACGTTTTGCCCATCATTACATGCTCCATTAACAAATACTTGAGCGATCGTGCCTTGAGCAGACGCCCCTTGATCAGCAAAGTGAGGAGAGCCAGGATCAGCCACCCTCACCTTGATACTTTAATCTACACGTCTACTTGCTTGCTCTACGCATCTTGCCACAGTTGGCGAATGACACCGGGGAGAAAGCCTTGAATCTCGCTGATGCGGTCTGCCGACAGTTCATCTTTGGTAGCAGCGAAAACGGCTTTGACTGCCACTTCTGGTTCGACGCTCGTCTGCAAGCCGGATTCTTGCTTCACACGAAACAGAAAGGTATCGTCTTTAATGGTTAGCGGCTGCCGCACACGGCTAATAAAGCGCACTAGAGGATTGGTGTCTTCCCACAGATCTTCGATTTCGTTTTGCAACGCTTTCTCACTGGTTGGCTCCATCTCTTTGTGCAGTTCACCTGCCACGCGATCGACCGTTTGGTTGGGCATCATATCGCGCATGGTGCGAAACACCACTTCTGTAATGTCACGCGCATCGTAGAGATCAGTCAAACCACCTTTAAGCATTACTTTTTCAAGAAACGGCGTGTCTTTGGTGGCAATCGGTACGGTGGTACCTTGTTTGAGCGCTTGGGGAGGATTCTTTTCCATGTCTTCTAACATTTGACGACCTTTTTCAGTTAATTCAGCTTTTTTAAATTCAATGAGATGCGGTAAGGGACCATCCGGTGCGCCATAGGTATTGGCAACACGGAAGTCAATCTCTTTAGAGTTGATTACATTGGGAACGTCGTCCTGATTGCCATAGGCATTACCACTAAACTCAGCGTTGATGTAATGTTCTTGATTTAAATAGTCTAGATGACCAAGAAAGCCGGCTGGAGTGAGTTCAATGCCTGTAAAGTCAGAGTTGCTAAAGTTCACAGTGTCCGGTCCAGGACCCCGATCGCTCGCCTGAATTTTTTTAAGCATCAGGTAGACAACATCATCTCGAATTTGGATTGGCATAAAGTTTTCTCTCTAAAACGGTTTGGTTGACAGGTGCGCTAGAGTAATTTCGACTAAAGTTTTGCTAACTAAAAGCGATTTTGCTCATCGTGCAATTGTTAAACTGCTATCTGTATGGCAACGTTGGTGGAGTGATGGTTAGCATGAGAATAATGGTTAGCCAAGCATCAGTGTACGTGCATCAATCGTGTGAAAGAAATGATGCCGCGAGCGAACGAGGGCAGACAGAATAGTGGTCGCCTTGAAGACCAACAAACCAAAACACGATACAAAGGCAACTGCATAGTATTGAGAAACATTACAGCTTTTCATCTGTCGTGGGGATCACTTCTCTAGCCGTCAAAGCCTAGACTTTCGGTAGAGTCGCGCCTTAATCGATCCTTAAAACGTTGTTATGCTCCTCTTTCAGCGATCGCTCACGCTCTAAGATGAAGAGACGTTCGCTACAGTCGTCTTTTTCTCGCCCCTTTCTTTTTTACAGCCAGTCCCAACAGCAATTTACGGTCTGTTCCTGTTGACGCCTTCTGATCACGCTGAGACATTTCACCTAGTCATGAGTTTATCCATCCTGCTGCGACTCCCACGTTTCAGTTGACGCTGGAGGCTCCTTAAACCAGTTGTCACTGGCTATCACACGCATGAAACCGTCGCTTTACTGCCCTAGCTGCTCTCGACCGATCGCTGATCTGAACAATACTGCTCTTCAGGTGACCTGTGCAGCCTGCAAGCATCACTATGGGCTGGTGTATGGCAAGCTTTCAAAGCACTCTTCCATCAAAGAGACGCTGCTGTTTTTGAGCGACCAGTTGCCTAGCTTTCACAAACGACACTACACGCTGCAAATTACAACGCCCGATCGCAACCTGAAACAGCTTCAATTTTCGATTCCTGGCAAAGCCGATCCGATTCCGGTGCATTACGGGGATGTGGTGTCTGTGCTTTACACCATGCAGGGATACTTAATGACCAAGCTGGTAGCAGTCACCAACCACACGACGGGTAAACGCTACGTGCTGCCTAGACCATTGCCCAGCGCAACGTATCTCCGGTTGACCGTCAGCACCGTTGTGATTGGGCTACTCGTTGGCTCGTTTATCAGCGGCGGTAATGTTTTTTTGGCGTCGGTGGTTACGGCACTGGGGGTGCTGGCTTATCTTAAGCTGACCAATAGCGCTCACCTGACCACACCATCGCTGGAAATGAACGGACAGGCAGGTAATCGACTGGCAGGCGACCAACGGCTATTGGCACAGAAGTTAAAGATTGAACACCGCATTGACGAAATTACTCACGAGTGTAAATCGACCCAGGGGCTCATTGAACGACTGGACGACCTGAAACAAAAGATGGTTGATGTTGATCCACAGCTTTACGCTCCACGCATTTTTCGAGCCACGGGCGCGATCACGATTCTGAAACAGCAAATTATCAATAACCAACGCTTGATTCGCGAATATCGCCGCGCCCTCAAAATGATTGACATTGAGGTTGAAACTTCCTGGATCGCTGACCAGTTGCCCGATGCCAATAACTTTACCTACGCCATCGTGCAAAAGCTGAACGAGCTAAAGGCGATCGAAGAACAAAATCAATTTCTTAAACTTCAACTCGCTGCCTATGAAGAGGTGCAGCATCGTGTGATTCCCGGCTACGAGGAGTAGGTGGAAATTAAGGTAAAAGGTAAAAGGTAAAAGGTAAAAGGCAAAAGGCAAAAGGCAAAAGGTAAAAGGCAAAAGGTAAAAGGCAAAAGGTAAAAGGTAAAAGGCAAAAGGCAAAAGGTAAAAGGTAAAAGGCAAAAGGTAAAAGCGACTTAGGCTTGGGAGCAACAAACCAGCAACCAACCTTAACTCAA
>JBBSHC010000204.1:0-6419 GCA_038253425.1 Leptolyngbyales cyanobacterium
AAGGCAAAAGGTAAAAGGCATTCAGAATGCTCTGGTACTGCGTTTGCTTTTTAACTTAAAACTCCTTTCAGCTTGGCTTCGACGTTGAGTTCAGCCGAAACGAGTTCAGGTCGAAAGCAAAACTTAAAACTCAAGTGCTGGAGGCTTCAAAAAGCTGACGACTGACGGCTAATAGCCAAGCGATAATTTAGAAGCTCTAAGCTCCTGTTGCGTTTGAGCGGTTATGCGATCGCACGATTCCTACTCATCCGGCGTTTCAATCAGCACCACTACGGATGCGACAGCGATGAGCATTTCATCATTTTTGTCGTCGAGTGAAGCGATCGCACGTCCTTGCACAACCATGCCACCTACTTCTACAGTGAGGGTTTTGCGCCCAAAGGGTAAGACTGCCAGCACTTCATCGGCTCGTACTTGATCGGGATAGGGCACGGCAACCTGCACCTCAACCACCATCTGATCGGGATCGCTCAAACCCGCAACTTCCCAAATACCAGGGAGCGCATTGTGAGCGATCGCATTTCGTACGGCACGAGCAGCAGCGACGGTTGATTCCTGCCCATGCTGATCAATACCCATACCCATCTCAATCACAAAGCGTTTAAGAGCCATGACACCTCTAGTTAAAACTGCATGTTGCCGCTGGGTGGCAACATGCAGTTTAGACTTTAGCTTGATTCCGGTCGATCGCATTGATAAAGATCATTGCAATATCTCTGAGAGGAAGCGAGAATCAGGCTTTTGTATCAAGTTGCTTGCGGGTTTGGGCGGTGAGTTGCAAGGTGGTCAACAGAACGGATGGATTGGGTAAGGGGCGCTGACTTAACTCAAGCGGAGCTAGCATCTTGTCCAGCGTTTCGCCTTTTTGTAATCGATCGCTCAGTGCAACTACTTCACTCCACGTTAAGTCGCTTTCGACGTAAGCTTTGGCAAGGGCGATCGGCAAATCAGCGTGCTTGTTACCTTCTGCCTCCGTCATCATGTTGTGTTGAATCTCGAGAGTGCGATCGAAGCATTGATACCAGCACTGAGGCTGAAACTTAAGGGCAGATTGAAAAAGTTGCTGGTGTTCTTCATGATCCACCGCGCGATCGCATTCACTGGACACGATCAGCATGGGTGCCGCTGGCTGCATCTTGGCGCGATCGAGCACCTCTTGCCCCATGTCAAGAAACACCCGCAGCGCTGGCATGTGGAAGCCACTATAGCCAAAGCCAACCGTTCCAGGCTGAGTCTTCCACTCAAAGTAAACATTCAAGCGCTCTACGACCCAGTTAACTAACGCGTTGGTGCCGCTCAGATAGGGAGCAAACAGCAGCGCTCGATCGATCTGCTGAGGGTACTTAAGTGATAGCCATGCTGCAAGGGTGCTGCCACCCGACAAACCGCCCAAAACCACGCGATCGCCCAACGCTTGAGCTTGTTTCAGCCAGTTTTGCCCAAACTCCTGATAAATAAACGGATTTTCTGGCAACGGCGGCGGATATGCCTCATTCCAGTCACCTGCCTGTCCGTGCCCTGGTAAAAGCGGAATCAGCACGTTATAGCCTGCCTGAAAAAACGCCTCACCAATGGGCACAAATTGTTCAGGCGTAGCGGTAAACCCATGAAAAAAGACGATTACCTTGGCAGTGGGACTGGACTGAAGCAAGAACTGGGAACGACAGGTCTCATCGCGTAACCCCAACGCCTCTTCTCGCGCTCTTGTTTTTTGAATCAGCACCTTGGCTGCATCAGCATACTCCGTCATTGCATTTACACTCTTTTGCAGGTACGCGGGGTTGTAGCGTCGATCGCGGCTTGCCCTACAGCGGTTCTAACCTGAACGGACGTGTTTTTCAAGGGGGATCACACAATGGGTAAGCTGGCACCGCACGATCGCTCATGAAGCAGAGCCTTATGACAAGCTTGGCTTTAAACGTTAGCCTCGGCAGTGAAAAACTAAGTTTTGTAAATATTGACGTTATCTTTAAGAAACTGTATGATTAGATACAGAAAAGTAAATCGTTCATCTCGCGTCCTGCGCTGTAAATTAGACCTTGCTCGTTAAAAAGTGTCTTTCAGTGTCGGGAACCGGACGGAAGTAGGGAGTCATCCCGAAGGAACGCGCCTCTCGCAACAAATTTTAGGAGGCGAACATGAAACTCTCTTATCGCGGCGTTAATTACGACTTCAATCCTTCTTCTCTGCAATACCGCGGCGCAAAGTATCGGTTAGCTGAAGCTGCCAAAGCACGTTCGTTGGGTGCAATTCTGACTTATCGTGGTGCGGCTTACGCCATTGAACCAAACACTCAGAATGCCAGTGCTACTGCCAGCGTTTCTCCAGCAGTGTTGACCTATCGGGGTGTTTCCTACACGGTTCAACCGACTGTTCAACCTGCCTTAGTGCCACAAACGGCATCGGTTCCAGTAGCGTCCTCTGTTGCTACGGCTAAAGCTCCAGCGCGATCGCTTCAAGCACAAGCACGTGCTCTAACGATGGATCACCATCGGGCGATGAAAAAGCGTCAGCAGGTGATGTTGGTGCGATCGGCGGCTGAAATTGGTATGACCGCAGCAGCGGTTAGCCATTGGGAACGGATGCAAGAAACCTTTAACCCAGCATTTTAGGCAACGGGCGATCGCCGTCATGCTGTTCTTCACGAGTGAAATTCTCTCAAGGCTGATACGGTTAGCTTTGGTTTAAAGTGCTCCTGATCTTGCAGTTCAGCACAACTTATAAGCCGCTCCTTTACCGGGGCGGTTTTGAGCGTTTGGGG
This sequence comes from Leptolyngbyales cyanobacterium, assembly GCA_038253425.1. Taxonomy (GTDB): domain Bacteria; phylum Cyanobacteriota; class Cyanobacteriia; order Leptolyngbyales; family Leptolyngbyaceae; genus Stenomitos. The sequence continues at coordinate 2,762 of JBBSHC010000204.1, forward strand.
TATAAGATTTGGGCATAATTTAGGAGACGGAGACGAATTTTCATCGTTTAGCCATCCGTTCTCCATAAACGATCGCTTTAATAGAACACGAAGGCTGCCTCTACTGAATGACCGTTACTGATGAATGACCGTTACTGAGTTGAATTGACGAGCGATCGTGTTCGGAATCGATAGTGGCTGAGGTGATCTTTCTATGGAACGCATTTATTTGCTAAACGGATTACGAGCAAGATTGATCAGGGAGGCAGAATGGAACTGAACAAATTCGATGCAGAGCAAATCGAGCGTGCCGTTGCTGTGCTAGAAATCTGTGGCATCGAGCCAACTACCGAGACGATGCAAGCCTTAGCCGAAACAGCCGCACTGCACTATCCCAACGAGCCAGATAGTCTGGTGAAGGCAACCCAATCAATGGCAGATTTTTTTACGGGATCTGCTGTACCGTCTGCAAAACCAGAAGGTTCGTGGGAACGGCTTAGACAGTGGGCATTCTCGGTGCTGCGTCTTCGGTTCTAATTGCGTTACGCTCCTGAAAAGTTAATGGCATGATGGTGCGAAGAGCGTGATAAAGAAACGACTTCAGATAGACGATCGCAGAGTGATTGGCTGCTACGCTCTGAATAAGTTTAATGCTCTTACCTCATGTCGCTAGCGCAACGCTCACCCAAACGTCGTAAAGACATCCTACGTGTTGTTTTGGCAATATCGATCATCACGGTAGGGATCACCCACTTTGCGAATCCGGCACCGTTCGTGAAGATTATGCCTCCGCAGTTGCCGTATCCGCTGGAACTGGTTTACATCAGCGGCTTTTTTGAGGTGTTGGGCGGTGTCGGGCTGCTCATTCCGTGGGTAAGTGTAGCGGCAGCGTGGGGCTTAGTTGCCCTTTTCATCGCGGTGTTTCCTGCCAACATCAATATGACGGTTAATGATATCCAGTTGGACGGCATCCCGCATAATCCAGTGCTGTATTGGGGCAGGTTGCCGTTGCAGGCAGTATTGATTGCCTGGGCATGGTGGTACACGCGAGAACCAAACGACCAACCGGGTGCCTCTGCTGTAGCGACTCAGTTAAACGCGATCGTCAAGCGGTAGAGATGAAGCACCTGTTGTAGTATCGGTTATGGGATCACGCCTCGCCTTACGCTAAGGCATCATTTTGATCAGCGATCGCTGTACTGCCCAAAGACCCGCAACACTCATGGCACCACTGAGGAAGCCCATGCCAAGCTGGTTTTGATGTTCAAATACACAAAGCACCCCTACGACCCCAAGCAGTATTGCCAAGCCTTGAGCGACAGTGAGCATCCGTTGAACTGCACTATTTGCCGCCATCACCCGTGCCACTAAATCGGCATCATCGCCAAAATGGGCAGGAGTTGCGATCGCGTGTTCTAACGACTGGTATTTCACCAAATCGACTTCATAGTAAGTGCCCAATTCGTCATCGCGCAAGCTGGCAACTGAGTGTAAACCAAAGCGCTTGGCATGAGCGATCGCGGCACTAATCTGCTTTTTGGTCGCCATTGGACGCAGCGCTTCAAACACCGACTCTCGATAAACGCCCAGCGTTGCCATTGTTAAAATCTGCTGACTCAACTCTGGTACCGATAACCGTCGCGTGATTACACTCATGGCGTTTTCCACCCTAGCGAACTCCCTGGCAACTATAGTAATTGTGTACTAAAAGCTGGTCAAACGCCAGCACAAACTTAGAAAGCGATTTTGGCAGCGGTCAAAAGATCAGCGGTCAGGCTTTGGGTTGAAAGGCAAAAGCGACTCAAGCTTCTCCAAGTCATCCTGCATCCCACTCAAAACTTAAACCCCAAAACTGATCAAAATTCAAGAGTCAGTGGTCGTAACGAATAAAGAGTTGACCGCTGACTGCTGAAAGCTAATCCCTAAGACAAACCTGGGCGATTTTCTAGCAGGTTCCAAGTGCTAACTCAGTTTTAACGTTTGAACTTGTATTCGCGTTTGCCTAGAAAAATTTTGACCTTTCCCTTATCCTACAAATACCCTTATCCTACAAATACAGTGAGGGGCAACAGCATGAGACAGTGGCAGTTTTGGTGGCATAGCGTAACCCTGGCATCTCGGCAATGCCCGCCCCGCTTTGTCGAAGCTGTCATGCTGGTGCTGGCGGCTATGTTCTGTGCGGTTTGGTTTGTTTCACCGCAGTGGTATTACCTGGTGCTGGTTTTGAGCTATATTACAGGCGCGATCGCGTCGATTTTAGTGCGTGAGTCGATCGCACCTTCTAGCCATACACAACAAGTTCGCCTTACAGCGGTGTTGTCGTTTGTTTTATTTCTCTCGTTAACGAGCTTATATGTGGCAAAAACAACTCATGTAACGAAAAGCTTAGGCTTGTAGAAGGCGATTTCAGAAAAGGTTTTACCCTTCGACTCGGCTCAAGGTGCAGGTTGGCTGAGGAAGTCAAGCTAGTGGGTCATTTGCTTACTAGAAATCTCCTCACTGAAGCTGGACGATCGCGCTCCCGTTACTGTTCAGATTTACACCCTAGTTAAAGTGCCGCTTTGGGCATCGCTCATCGTCGTGACACTTTATTTCTTGCTGACTGCTCCGGAATTGACTGCGTTAGCGGCGTATCTGCTTAATATCCCAAACAGCGGTGGCGTTCAGCATCCGATACATGTAGCCACTGTCTTTTATTTCAGCTTTTTCGGTATTCTTATGTGGCAACAACCCCAAACCGTTCTTCGTTGGCTTCCTTCGGCACTGGCACTGGTGCTACTCTCAGCCTGCTCGCAGGCGATCGCACCCCGGAGTGAGGTACTCGATTCTAGCCCGATCGCGGCTCAACCAGAACCGATCGTGACGCCATCGCTGCTGCCAACTCCCTCATCTACAGTGGCTCCAGTACGCAAAGCAACCCCGACAGAACCCTCGATCGCCCGTATACCTGAGAAGCCGCGATCGTCCCCTGCTCCGGTTGCCAAAGCGCTGCCCCTTGAGCGCACACCAACGTTTCGCGCTATGCCACGGATGGCAGGCTTTTCACCCGATAGCAATTACTTTGTTTACCTGGAAAGTTCGCGGGATACAGGAGCAGGCGTGCCAAAATCAGCGTTGCAGTTGGTCAACGTAGCCACCAATCGTTGTGTAGAAAATGGCTGTATTGAGACGCGCTATGGCGAGAAAGAGGCTAACAATGACACAACGGCAACCGAAGCTGATTTGTTGAAGCAAACCTGGAAGGTGCGGCAAGAATTGAACCTGACTCCGCCTGTAGCAGGAACGGAACTGGCAATTCTGTCGCGATCGCGGTCTGCTGACGGCAGTGAAACGGTAACGGTACGTTTAAACGATGACAGCCAACCGCTACGGCTTCAACTGCACCAAACGCTGACACCTGACAAAGCCGCTATGCAGCTTGAAGCAGTGTATAACGGGCAGCAGCGATCGCTCGACTCCCTCAACAACTTTAGAAGCAACGTCTTGGACTATTCCATCCGACAGGTAAGACTATCGCCCGATGGCAAGCGGATTGCCGTTCTCATCACAGCAACAAAACCTACGTTTGAAGGCACTTTAGGCACGACGTTAGTACAGGGATTTGCACTCTAGCAGTGAGCGATCGTGAAGATAAACCTGCGATCGTCTATGCCCTTAGATATTAATCTTGCGGTAGAAG
>JBBSHC010000205.1:0-6416 GCA_038253425.1 Leptolyngbyales cyanobacterium
AGCCAGTTGAGCACATAAAGGTGCTTTGCCCGTGGCGGAATGTCTGTGTCGGGATAATACAGTCCTAAAAAAGACTCTAAATTGGGTTTCCTGTCTTCCGCGATCACCGTGCCATCGCCAGCTTCGTTAAAGCGATAGACCATGACACGATCGAATCCCGTCAACTGTCGCACTTCTTTAACGATTAGATCACACAGTTCAGGCAAGGTTTTTGTGACCTGAATTTTTGCCAGAGTGTCTTTGAGGTTGCGATAGGACTGGGTAAAGTCGCGTTTAGCCGTTGCGGCGATCGGCTCCAGCTCCAACACCACTTGACCACTGATCGCCCGGTGAACGATGCCGTTGAAATGTCGGGTAGAACTCTCTACCGTGATCGCAAGATTGAGCGGATTTGTTTGCTCAGAGACGGGATCGAGGCAAGCCCTCATTTCGGCAAGACGATCGCGATCAATAAAATCTGCTAGCGGGCGATCGAGCAGTTTCTCAGGCACAATCCCGAAGATCTTTGCCGCGTTGAGGCTCACTTGCGTAATGCGAAAGTCTAACTCTGAGAGGACGCATAACAGACCATGTGGCTGAATGGAACCTGGCGTGTGAATCGGTTCTCGCTCTTCATTGATCACGTTAAGAGCCTGATTCATCATTTGTTTGCAAACGTTCTAGTAGAAATTGCTCTTTAATTATTTTCAGCAAATTATTCTTCTAGAAGCCTAAAGCGAACTCTAGGCGCACTATATTCATAGTAGCTAGAAACTCTGTTGCTATGTAGAATTGACTAGACCTTTACTTAGCCATTGCTGCTCCTCCTCATTCTGGCAGCGATCGTCCTCATGCCTCCGGCGCAATCGGCTTTGACAGATGCCGTTGCGATCCAGCTTGGCTGTAGATGACAGCCGTGAGTTGGCTCAACATGACCTGGAAAGCGGTCAGCTCAAATTGAGTCCACTCAGCCTCAGCAACCGAGCGAACATCGCCATGTTGCCCTGCGGCTTTGACTTCTCATTCAAAAGTGTTGAAGGCTCCTTGTACGGTTTGCCAGCCGTGAGCGATCGCTACTTCGTTGTCGGCAAAGTGAATGCTAATCGCTTTGCGCTGCTGGCGCTCAACGTATTACAGTCACAGAGTTTGGCGCTGACACTCATTCGAGTGGGCGTTGTAGTCTGTATGCGTAAAAAGAGCGGCTGATACAAATCTCTTATATGCGCGAGATTCTACAGTTGTCGTTTAGGGTGTACAGTGACTTTGTATTTGTCGTGAAGACACATTAGTGTCGTTAAGGAGCAAGGCCAGATCGGCTTGCTTTTCCGCCTCAAGCCAGCTTGGACATCCTGCTGACCTGATGCTAGGCTGCTGAGCGCACTCTCTCTGCAACCCTGCAACAGAGAGGAGTTTGCTCAGCGACACGAATTTGTCTCGATGTCATTTAATTCGGCACTGTACAGCACAATCGGTAGGTTAAGCAATGTTTCGCCAGCAGTATCTTACTTGGGCGTGGGAGGCACTCTGTCAGAGTGTTAATTAATTTCGGCGATCGCTCGGTTTCGTTGTGCTGCTGGGCGCGATCGCCTGACGCTTGCAATGATCCCAGCGCCCGAGGCTGCCAGTGGCTCAACCGATGAGCGCGTAGGCACCACCACGCTCCAAGGCCCGTTGGTAAGCTGGGCGAGTATGGACGCGATCGAGAAAACGCATCAAATGGGGACGGCTCTCATTTAAGCTAGCTCGAGCTGCTGCCGCTTCAAGCGGAAAACTCATCTGGATGTCAGCGGCAGTGAACTCATCGCCAGCGAACCAGAGGCTTGTCCCCAGTTCTGCTTCGAGATAATCAAGGTGCAGAGCAATTTGAGGTTCAATGAAGGCACGTTTAGTCTGGTTGACCAGGGCTTTGGCGAAGGGGCGCATGAAGAAGGGCATTGGACTCTGCTCAAGGCGATCAAAGACCAACTTTAACAGCAGTGGCGGCATCGCTGAGCCTTCAGCATAATGCAGCCAATAGGTATAGCGCAGTCGTTCTGGCGTACCCGGTGGCGGCATTAATTGTCCTTTGCCATAGCGATCAACCAGGTACTCGACGATCGCCCCCGACTCTGCTAACGTCAAAGTGCCATCAGTAAGCACTGGCGCTTTGCCCAGCGGATGCACTTGCCGCAGCGAGTCGGGCGCGAGCATGGTCTTGGGGTCCCGTTCGTAACGCTTCACTTCATACGCTAGTCCGAGTTCCTCCAGGAGCCACAGCACGCGCTGCGAACGGGAGTTGTTTAAGTGGTGGACAATGATCATCAGTCGGTTTCTCAGCAAGAGAGAGTGAGTACTTGCCAACCGCTTTATCTCACCTGCCAACCGCTGCGGCGTTGTAGCAGGTGAAGCCAACTAGATAAGCGCTGTAGCAAAGGCGTTAATGAGGCATCCAATACCAGCGGTATAGACAAGATACCAAGCGGCTAGCTGTCTCACACCTCGCCAGCCCACGAGTTGACGCAGCACGTCGCTTCTGGAAAGGATGCCAGCGTCATCGCCATCATAAGGCTAATCAAGGTACCACTCGGCAGGGTATTGTCAACTTAACGGCTCAATGGCCTGCTTATTGAGAAAACGACTAATTTCCAGAGACTGGAAGGCCTATCATTTCGTGCCTTAAGTGCGATTATTCTCAATAAATAAGGCAAGATCGAGTTAAGTTGACAATACCTTAATTCTGGCATCAGTTGTCTGGGCAGACTGAGGGATTTCTTCTTGAGAAACGGGCTGGCTCACGGTTTGTAGCTTGGCACCGGAGCCAACATCGCCCCACTCAAGTCACGAGGCATCAGGACATGAGCAGGGTTGCCTGTCAAGACGAGGAAAGCGAGAGAGGCAGAGCCACCCAGTACAGTCAGCGCTGGTCGATTCATATCAGTGCTCCTTTAAGTTGGTTGCCAAGGTGGAAAGCTGAATTCATTAAGCTAGCTTCTTTAACATAATCGACGATCGCAGCCTCACCTCTAAACTTTATGTGCTGTGGTATGTCAATCCGATGACACTGAGAGAGCGAGATCTGAAAACTGAAAAGATTCTCAGCCACTATATATGAATGCATATTCATATGTTATGGTATTTATGTAACTGAACGGAGTGAAGCTATGTCTCCCGTGACTCAAATGAAATGTGCGTGTGCATCCTGCTTGTGTGTCGTTGCTTTGGAAGATGCTGTCCACAAAGATGGCAAGCCCTATTGCGGTGACGCCTGCGCGAATGGTCATCCTGCTGGACAAGGGTGTGGACATACAGGTTGCGCTTGCGACGCTTAGGTGACATCTCATGCCGTTGACCGCTGCCAGCTCACCCGACTGAACCAGTCATGACCGAAGCTTTTGTGGAGGGGGAAGACTTCTGTTGCGAGCTTCCCCATACAATGCACTCTGACGATGTGAACCCCTCTTCAACCGCAACGCTGACGGTGGAAAAGGCACAGCGCATGTCAGAGTTTCTTGGCTTTTTAGCCGATACTAATCGGTTGCGTATGCTCTCGATTCTGGCAGCAGGGGAAATGTGCGTGGGAGATTTGGCGATCGCGCTGGGGATGAACGAATCAGCCGTGTCGCATCAATTGCGAACCCTACGGGCGCTTCGCTTAGTCAATTTTCACAAGCAGGGACGGCATGTCTTCTACCGTCTGCAAGATCAGCACATTCTCAGCTTCTATCAAGCCGTGATCGAGCATCTTGATGAGACAGAGTGAAATTCTAACCAAAGCCTTGGCCCCGCCCATCTTTTGACTAAATCAGGAACTCGCCGTTTTGGGTTTTGTCGCAAATTTTTTAAAGTGACAAACGATGTGTGCCAATCTCGTTGTTTTAAGCGCTCACTCCAAAGATTTCTTGGATGAACTTCGCTTGAGACACACTGTCCCCTTGACTAATCTCTTTCACCTGCCCTTTGCGAAGCCTATGCATGGCTGCCATGCCGCTCAACGTTCTCCTTGCCGTGTTGAACGACTGGAACCCCATCCTTGGTTTTACCATTCGCTTGAGGTTCCGATGATTTGGCTCCATCACGTTATGGAAGTATTTGCTCTGCCGTCATGCCGTCGCTTCGGGAAGCGTTTCATCGGCTTTCAACTGCGCCATTGCGACCGGATAGGCGGCGTTCTGATCCACTGTAAGCACGCGTGGAGCTTGCATGTGTTGAGCTTTCAAGACTTGACGGAAAAACCTCGCGGCTGCCTTCCCGTCTCGCTTGGCACTCAGCATGAAGTCCAGCATGTTGCCGCTCGAGTCTACCGCTCGGTCAAGCTCTTGCCATTCCCCTTTGACTTCGATGGCGGTCTCATCCACCCGCCACGCATCATTCATCAGACTCAAGTGTGGTCGAAGTCGTTTGTCCAGTGCTGGGGCGAACTTTAGCACCCACCGGTTGATGGTGGCATGATCCACTTCGACTCCTCGCTCTGCCATCATCGCTTCCAAACGCCGCTAACTCAAGGAATAACGGCAGTACCATCGGACGTTTAGCAAGATGCTTGCTGGCAAGAACTGCCGCCACTTAAACAAGGCTTGAAAAGCCATTTAGGATGAGGTCAGAGAAAATTGAGCCTTCTCACCTTATCATTCTTGCGACAGAACCCATCAGCGTCGGTTATCCGTATGAAAAGTTGCTTGAAACGTCGATCGATTGGCATTTACGATGTTGTGATAAGGCACTCCACCGTGAAACGAGCTGTGCCATACCAATGCCCCCTTTTTTGCCTACCACCTCGTGGGTACAAACCAACTGCCAACAAAATAGCGTTCTGTTTCGGTACGAAAGTGTTCCACGTTCTAGAGCTTAGTGATAGTTATGCCCATTAAAGAACAATCAAAGTCTCCGCGTCCTCGCCTGATTAGCAATATCTTTCTGGCGTTAATTGGGTTATCTCTGATTGTCAATTTTGCCCTACCCATTCTCCTCGGACCCCAGATTCCTGGAGTGCCTTATAGCCTCTTCATCCATCAAGTGCAGGAAGGTGAAGTGGAGCGAGCACAGGTCGGTCAAAACCAGATTCAATTCCAACTGAAAACTGGAGACGGTCAGCCTGGGCAAGTCTTTACAACCACACCAATCTTCGATTTGAGCTTACCTAAATTACTGGAAGAGAAGGGCGTTGAATTTGCTGCTGCCCCACCACCTAAGAATGGTTGGATTGGTAGTCTTTTAAGTTGGGTCATTCCACCCTTGATTTTTGTTGCCATCTGGCAGTTCTTTATTAGACGTGGTGGCGGTGCTGGTGGACCGCAGGGTGTGCTTTCGATTGGGAAGAGCAAAGCAAAAGTTTATGTCGAAGGAGAACCGGGAAAAGTCACCTTTGCCGATGTTGCTGGGGTTGAAGAAGCGAAGGCTGAATTAGTGGAGATTGTCGATTTCCTGAAAACACCAGGACGCTACACCGAAATTGGAGCACGCATTCCCAAAGGGGTGCTGTTAGTAGGACCTCCCGGAACCGGAAAAACCCTGTTGGCAAAGGCGGTTGCTGGTGAAGCAGGTGTACCGTTCTTCAGCATCTCTGGCTCTGAATTTGTGGAGTTGTTTGTTGGAGTTGGGTCTTCGCGCGTCCGGGATTTATTCGACCAAGCGAAGAAGCAGGCTCCCTGCATCATTTTCATCGATGAGCTGGATGCGATCGGTAAGTCGCGTGCCAGCGGTGGTTTTTACGGCGGCAATGATGAGCGGGAACAAACGCTGAATCAGTTGCTTGCCGAAATGGATGGCTTTGCCGTGGGTGAGGCGACTGTCATCGTGTTGGCAGCCACCAACCGTCCTGAAGTGCTAGATCCGGCGCTCTTGCGTCCTGGTCGGTTTGACCGTCAGGTGTTGGTCGATCGCCCCGATCTCGCTGGTCGTGAACTGATTCTCAAAATCCACGCTCAGAAAGTGAAGCTGGGTGACGATGTGGATCTGAAAGCGATCGCCACTCGCACCCCTGGTTTTGCGGGAGCCGATCTAGCAAACCTGGTGAATGAAGCGGCACTGCTGGCTGCCCGCAATCAACGCGAAACGGTCGCACAGGAAGACTTTGCCGAAGCGATCGAACGAGTAGTCGCTGGACTGGAGAAGAAGAGTCGCGTGCTTAACGAGAAGGAAAAGAAAATCGTTGCGTACCATGAAGTCGGTCATGCACTGGTGGGTTCGCTCATGACTGGGAGCGGTAAGGTCGAGAAAATCTCGATCGTGCCTCGCGGTATGGCAGCGCTGGGCTACACGCTGCAACTTCCAACCGAAGATCGGTTCCTGATGGACGAAGCAGAACTGCGGGGACAGATTGCAACCTTGCTGGGTGGACGCTCTGCCGAAGAAGTGGTGTTTGGCAGCATTACCACTGGTGCGTCTAACGATTTGCAGCGGGCAACCGACCTGGCAGAACGCATGGTGACAACCTACGGTATGAGCAAAGTTCTCGGTCC
>JBBSHC010000206.1:0-6415 GCA_038253425.1 Leptolyngbyales cyanobacterium
AAGGTGTCCTGCTTGTTGGTCTAATGCCAAAAGCGTCCGGATGTCGATCGCGATCGACATCCGGACGCTTTTGGCATTAGACCAACAAGCAGGACACCTTCGACTCGCGGTACTCTAAAGCTGGATGGAGAACCTAGCGCTTGAATGACTATGACTGAGAGTTTACATGATCGCCAGTTAATGAATGGTGCAGTCTTTGCGGAGGATTTGAGCGTACCGCTGAGTTTTGGCAACGATACGGCAGCAGTACAAGCAGCGCGATCGGGCGTTGCACTGTGCGATCGCGCTCACTGGGGACGCATTCAGGTTTCAGGCAGCGATCGTCTCACCTTTTTGCACAACCAAAGTACAAACGACTTTAATCGTCTTAAACCTGGACAAGGTTGCGATACCGTCTTTGTTACAGCCACCGCGCGCACCATCGATCTGGCGACTGCGTATGTACTCGAAGATAGTGTTCTCGTGCTGGTTTCTCCTGCTCGACGCAAACACATTTTGACCTGGTTAGACCGCTACATCTTTTTTGGCGACAACGTCACGTTAGTTGACCAGACCGATCAAACTGTAGCCATGAGCTTGATCGGACCAGACAGCCATAAACTTTTGCAGCAGTTGGGGATGGATGATTGTTCCAGGCTTCCTTATGCAAGCCACCAACTGATCCATCTGGCAGGGCAAGAGGTGAGAGTGGCGGTTGGCAGTGGTTTGGCGTTAGAAGGATTCACGTTGATTACGGCGGCTGATAGCGCGGCCTCTGTGTGGAGTGTGTTGGTTGAAGCTGGAGCCGTACCCCTGGGCGATCTCGCCTGGGAGCAATTACGGATTGAGCAGGGACGCCCTTCCCCTGACCAGGAACTAACAGAAGACTATAATCCACTAGAAGCAGGGCTATGGCAAACCATCTCTTTCAATAAGGGTTGCTATATCGGGCAGGAAACGATCGCGCGGCTTGATACGTACAAAGGGGTAAAGCAGCAGCTTTGGGGCATTCGGCTCAACCAACCAGCGGAACCGGGAACAATCATCACGGTGGGAGAGGAAAAGGTTGGCACGCTCACCAGCGTGATTAAAACCGACCAGGGATCGTTTGGGCTGGCTTACATTCGCACCAAAGCAGGTGGAGCCGGATTAGCTGTGCAGGTCGGCAGCAGTGCAGGCGAAGTGGTGGATGTACCCTTTGTAACGCGCGATCGTGAAGCAAGTGCTTAAGAGGAACTGCTCATAGCGTTTCTCAGACAGCAGGGATAAGCAAGTCATTAACGCCTGTGAGAATGAAATTTGGGATACAGCATTGCCATGACTGGTTGCCCACCGAGTAAGTGGCGTGTCACGATCGCAGGTACCTCATCAGACTGAACTTGCCAATACCAAACATCGTCTGGCAGCACTCGCACCATTGGTCCGTTGCTACACTGTCCCAGGCAGCCAGTTTTGGTCACGCTGTAGCTAGAAGTAGGCTGCGCGTAGAAGGCTGCTAATACATCCGCCGCACCCTGTTTCAAGCAAGTCCGATTTTGGCAAACGAGCACAGAGTTCTGAGCTTGCAAGGATTCAATGCGTGACGATCGCAGCGCAGGCATGACGCTAAAAATGATGAAATTGCTTTGGCATTGCTGAATGGTGGCATGAACCAGGCAGAAACCAGAACCTGCCCGCAATTGATAACGCCCAGTTTTCCTTCGGATGCTGGCTTACCCAACAACCGCCATTCAAGATCCTGAGTTGTAAGCCGTACAGACTCGGTGGAGAAAGAGCTTTGATCCAACCAGCGGTGGCAAGCCTACTAAGAAAGGGATGCCGTGCGTGTCCGTAGTGGACCTAAGCGACGGCTTAACCCAGCCAGTAACCCACGCATACTTTGCGGATGCCAGACTGCCCACATGTTGGTAGTGAGACAAACTGCCCCCAACGACAACAGGATAAAAGTCGGCGGCATTACCACACCCACGACAAACCACGTGAGCACGTGCAGCACCATCAACACGGCAAACAAACTTGCTAACCCGGCTGCCTGATAGACTTGCTTTTTGGAATGACTGAATCCAACGCGAATCATGGTTTGTACTGTCGCCAGCAGATTCGCCGGAACTAAAGCAGCGCAGATAGCGATGCAGTGGTGATGGGAAAACTCAAGCAAATAACTGAAATCAAGCATTAGTTCATTGAAGTTAGTGCAGTGAAGCTAGAAGCATAGGTCAGTTTCACCTTCACTATATGTAACTTAGGTAAGAGTAGCCCCAGAAAAAACTACAGAAAACTCAAGATTTAACGCCAGCACTGCCAGCACAAACGTGCAATTGCTAAAGTCCATCATTAAATCCGCGCCCATCTATGCAAGTCATCAGAGTCTCGCACCGTCGATCGCCCACTCGCGTTATTGATTACTTCACTCGTCAAGCCACCGCCGTCTTGATTACGGGCTACCAGAAGCACCTTTCTCCGCGCAAAGGTTTTTCATGTGCTTACCGTGTTTTGCATCGTAGCGAGTCTTGTTCGCAATATACCAAACGCACCATTTTAGAGGGCGGCATCCAGCAAGCCATGCCCTTAATCCAGCAGCGCTTTCAAGCATGTAAGCAAGCGAACCAAACGCTGAAAGCCAGGATTGAGCGCCAGCAAGCCAAACAGCAAGACTTTCCGTTGGAGCGATCGCCTTCCTATGGCTACCCAAACATGGCAAAACAGCCCTGGATAGCGATGCAAAATGATGCGCCTGAGGATGTTGATGAAAGTGACCCGATCGAACCGCCCGACGAAACCGCTGAACCGGATGCTACGCAACCAAAACAGCGCGGAGGCTTTAGTGGCGGCAGTTTTAGAAAACCGCCCGTTGCCAACTCTGACGCCCCTAACACAACAAACTCAAATACAAACTGCTCAGACTGGAACTGTGACGCCATCGACTGTACCAGTATCGGCTGTGACGCGATCGACTGCTCTAGCATGGACTTTAGCGGTATGGATTGCAGTGGCGCTGACTGTGGTGGTACTGATTGCAGCAGTTTAGACTGTAGCAGTTTGGATTGTAGTAGCTGCGACGTTGGCAGTTGCGATTGCAGTATTTAATCAACCGATCGCTGCCTGCCCCTGCTGGTAAAGCTCACGGGCGTAATCAGTCCAGGCTCCCTGCCCCCAATAACGGAAACAGCTTGTTTGCAGCAGCAGATTGTACAGCAAAGCTCTGCGGTAGTGGGATGTTTGTGTGAGTGGTCCGGGTGACGACTGATCGTCATGCGCTGACAACAGCGGATCAAACGTTTGGTGAAATTGAGCGCTGAGTTGATTCATGGGTGTGAGTACGTTGTCGTAGTCTTTCACCCAACTGCGATCGTTCGTCCAGGACGATCCTTCCATGTGGAAATTTGAATTTTCTTGCTTAATCGCCGCGATCGCTGCCGCTACGGTCTCCGGGGTACAATCTTCAAGCGGTACACGCTGCCAGATCTGATGCTGCGCGATCGCCTGACAGGTTGGAAAATCTTCTGGCTTAACGCCTGCTGCTTCCAGTAGTTCTAAATACTCGGTCCCATGCATACCCACGACGCCTGACTTACCGCCGTTCTGTTCTGCCATTTGATACCAGGCTTGCTTAAAGGCAGGTGGAAACTCGTTCATCATGACGCCGCCGTTTTCGCCATCGCCAATCTGAGACACTAGCGGTGGCACCGAAATGCCGCCAAGAGTGCGCCGCGACAGCGTTTTCGCCTCATAGCAGGGCTGCATCTGAGCGACCAGCTTGGTGTCTGACCCTTGCGTTTTGATCAGCACCGTGATGCTCACCGTTTCTCCATGCGAATTGCGGGCGATCAGTTGATGGGGCAAATGCTTATCGTGCAGCGGTTCCCCTTGTAATGTTTCCACGGAATGTTCTTGCACTAACAGCCAGCGATAGCCGCACTCCTTCAGCGCTTTGACAAAGGCATAGAGCGTATCCGGTTGATTAGGCAAATGCATTTCAGGTGGCGAGAATCCCTTGACCCGTGCGAGCGCCTCCCAACCAAAGACGGCTGCAAAGTAGTGTTGCCATGCCTGGATGTGCAGCTTAATATCTGGGATCGGTGTGGAAGGCACTACGGAATGGCTCCACATGGTGCCTAACCATTCGACGTAGGGTTGATAGGTTGGATCACAGGTGATGCGCTTCAGGTTATCCAGCACGTCGTTCCGCCCCATTTGCCGCAGACCCCACAATAGATTGCCGGAGTAGTCCAGCATGACGCGAGGATTACAGCCATTGGCAACCAGTTCAGGAATGAACTCCCCCATGCGAGAGTAGCACCAGGCAAAGGCATCGGCGTTGTGATTATCGCCCTCACCGGAATGCTCGAACATATACTGCAAGTGACCAATCAACGCACCGTTGTACCCAGCAGGCACCGTTGGCTGATGCATGTGGAGCGCGATCGCAAAGCCTGCCGCAACATCGTCTAAGCGCAGATTTGTCGCTGGTAGAAAAACGGCATGGTTAGCGTGTGTCACCGACTGTACCGTTGTCTCCCAGCCTGAAAGATTGGGTAAGTCGTCAATCAGTTCGGGAATGGGCGGTGGACTGATCGCTAGCGTTGAGAGAGTCATAAACAGCCTTCACTAAGTTGACTTGGCAAGCAGGTTCACCCTACCCCACACACCTTAGCGTCAGTTGAGCGAACCGATAAATTTTACCCATCATCATTACCCTTTATAAAATTGACTGGGCTTTGATCAGTTGCGCCCAGTAGATGTAGGCAGCACCATTTAGATGAAGACCGTCAGATGTGTATTGTCGATCGAGTTGCTTCTGAGCATCTAAAAAATGGGGATGTAGATCGAGATACAAATAGGTATACTCGCTAGCTAACCGCTGAATTTGTACATTCAAGGCTGCGATCGCGTGATTGGTAGCGCCGTTTTGAAACGAGTGGCTATTAATTGGCAACACACTTTGAACCACCACTTGCGTAGTAGGCGCGTGAGCCCGAAGCTTGGCAAGAATGTCGTTGTAAGTCTGGGTGATTTCAGAAAGCGATCGCCGCCTTGATAGATCATTGACCCCAATCATCAAAAAAATTGTTTGTGGTGGCGCTTTCAGAATTGATTCCAGACGGCTCAATACCCCGATCGTCGTGTCGCTGGAAATACCGCGATTTTTGATCCCTGGATGCTTCAATAGCTCTGACCACTCACCCTCATCCGTGATACTGTCTCCGAGAAAGATGATGTCACTGGCTTGAAGCGGCAGTAATTTCAGTTGACTTTTACGATGGTTGTAGTACGGAAAGTCCGATTCTAAGCCAGCGATGCCCAACGTTTTGTAATTCGCCAAAAAAGACAACCCGCCGCGTTTGTTCACGAACCAGATCCCCAAAGTCAGGAACAAACCATTCAATCCAACCGATAGCCATAAAACTGCTTGCATTACCGTCAGCCTGAAAGATTTTAAATAGCGATTTAGTAGCGAATCGAGACCAACGCTCTGGGCGATGTGATTATAGCGGTTCTCACTCATTACTGAAGGTGATCTATACTCAAGGCGCTTTCATTGAGGGCAGCTATGGTCAACGCTCCGAGAGAAACAGATGACGCAGACTCGTTATGCGATCGCACAGCCAAAACAGCCCTGATAGTGGGTGCAGGACAGGGAATCGGGCTAGAGTTCGTGCGGCAATTGCTTCAAGAAAACCGCGTCGATCGTGTCTATGCCACCTATCGCAAGCCTCAATCTGACCTGTTAGCGATCGTTGATCCGCGTCTCCGCTGCTTGCCAATGGATATAACTGAAGACGCGCAAATTGCCGCTGTAATCCAAGACATTCAAACAGAGACAGCAGTGCTTCACTCCGTTATCAATTGCGTGGGTGTATTACATGAGGGCACCATGCAGCCAGAAAAAAGTTTGCGGCAGGTGAAGGCTGAACAACTGTTGCGCTCTTTTCAGGTCAATAGCATTGGCGCAGTTCTGTTAGCCAAACACGTGCAACCGCTGCTAAAACATAAAGAGCGTGCCGTCTTCGCCACCATTTCGGCAAAAATTGGCAGTATTGGTGATAACCAGTTAGGCGGATGGTACGGCTACCGGGCATCCAAAGCAGCGCTAAATATGTTCATGCGAACGACCGCGATCGAATTTAAGCGTACCTGCCCACGGGCGATCGTCGTCACCTTACATCCTGGCACGACCGATACACAGCTATCCCAGCCCTTCCAGCGCAACGTTTCGCCAGAAAAACTCTTTCCAGTCGATCGCACGGTGCGTCAATTATTGACCGTACTTGATCAGCTTCAAGAAAGCGATAGCGGTGAATTTTTTTCCTGGGATGGCAGCCGCTTGCCCTGGTAAGCGACCATCAACTTACCGCAATAGTAGCGATGCCGCTTGAAGTAGCCCAATCACAAAACCCAAAATCCCACCTAAATTGACGATCGCCTGTAGTTCGCT
>JBBSHC010000207.1:0-6410 GCA_038253425.1 Leptolyngbyales cyanobacterium
GCAGCAAATCGTGTGCCTTTGCCAAATAACGCAACTTTTGCAGGCGATCGTAGCGCTCTGTCACCGTATCGGCTGCCTCCTGCCAGCGAATTGCCACTGTCACCAGGTACGTTCGGAGAAAAAGATGACCCAGCTTTTCTGCTTTCGTGGCTAGATAGTCGGAATTATAAGCGGTTGCTTCAATCAGCAGCGGCACTCGCTCGACCACTGCTAACTCGTAGCCCTTAAGACCAGCAATCTTGCGGGGGTTGTTGGTAATCAGGCGCATTTTACGGATGCCCAAATCGTTAAGTATCTGAGCGCCCATGCCGTAGTTCCGTAAATCTGCCGGAAAGCCCAAATGCTCGTTGGCTTCTACTGTATCCAGCCCCATGTCTTGCAGAGAGTATGCTTTGAGTTTGTTAACCAGCCCAATGCCGCGTCCTTCTTGCCGCAGATAGACCACCACGCCCTGCCCTGCATTTTCGATCATTTTGAGAGCGGCTTGAAGCTGCATCCGGCAATCACAGCGGAGTGACCCGATCGCGTCACCAGTCAGGCATTCAGAGTGCATCCGTACCATGACGGGATGGTCATGAAAAGTGGCTGGATCGCCTTTGACGATCGCGACATGCTCAGTGTTATCCACCGTATGGCGGTAGGCGTAAATCTGAAAATGCCCAAATTCGGTGGGCAGATCGGCGATCGCTTCGCGTTGGATCAGTCGTTCATGCTCCAGCCGATAGCTGATTAAGTCTGCGATGCTGATGATTTTAAGATCATGCGTTTTTGCGTACTCGATTAGTTCTGGCAATCGCGCCATTGAGCCATCGGGATTTTGGATTTCGCAAATGATGCCAGCCGGATATAGCCCTGCCAAGCGCGCTAGATCGACCGCTGCTTCGGTGTGACCTGCCCGCTTCAAAACGCCGCCTTCTCTGGCTCGTAGCGGAAATACATGACCAGGACGGCGGAGATCCTTGGGTCGCGTCGCTGGATTAATGGCAATTTGAATGGTGCGGGCGCGATCGTCAGCCGAAATCCCCGTTGTCACCCCTGCACTGGGAGACGCATCAATGCTAACGGTAAAGGCAGTCTGGTTGCTGTCCGTATTGTTTGTGACCATCAGCGGCAGATCGAGTTCATCCAGCCGATCGCCCGTCATCGCCAGACAAATCAACCCCCGCGCCTCCACCGCCATGAAGTTGATCATATCCGGGGTGGCAAATTGAGCAGCGCCAATAAGGTCGCCTTCATTCTCGCGGTTTTCGTCATCGACCACGACGATCGAACGACCACCTTTGAGGGCTACCAGTGCGGTTTCGACAGTATCAAACGTAAAAGGAGCGGCTTGAGCTGGATCAACAGAGACGTTCAAGGCAGGAGTACCGTAAAGTTTTTTGAAGCGAACTTATATTTAAATTGTAGTCTTTTTGCTTTGGCAACACGATGACTCAGGGCTTAAACATCTAGGTATCAGTGTTTCGCCTCGATCGCTGAGTCAACAGGTCAGCAAGTGAAAGGCTCGATTCATAGAGGTTTTAACTCTGCTCCCCCTGCTCCCCCTCCCTCCTACTAACGCTAAAGTCAGCAATTCTTGGTAGATGGCAAACGATTTCTCCAAAAATGGGTGCGCTGGTACTACAATGCAGCAAACATTGAGTCGTTGATCTGCAAAGAAGGTAAATCATCATGGGTGATGTAGGACGCATACCGGTTGGCATTGTCGGTGCGTCAGGCTATGGCGGCGTGCAGTTAGTGCGCCTTTTAATGGATCATCCGCATCTGGAGCTTGCCTATCTGGGTGGTGAAAGCAGCGCTGGGAAGCCTTTTGCAGAGCTTTATCCTCATTTGGGTCATCGCGTGCAGCAGATTGTGGAGCCGCTTGATCTAGAGAAAATTGCCGATCGCTGTCAGGTTGTCTTTCTCTCGTTGCCAAATGGACTGGCGCACAAAATGGCTCCGACGCTGCTGGAGAAAGGCTGCAAGGTGCTGGATTTGTCAGCCGATTATCGGTTTGCCGATCTTTCAACGTACACGACCTGGTATGGTGGCGAACGTTCAGATCAGGCGATCGCTGAAACGGCTGTCTATGGGTTGCCGGAACTATACCGCGATCGCATTGCGGAAGCGCAACTGGTTGGGTGCCCTGGTTGCTATCCTACGGCAAGCTTACTCGGTCTATCGCCCCTGTTAAAACAAGGCTTGGTGGTGCCCGAAACCGCCATTATTGATGCCAAATCGGGTACATCGGGGGGTGGCAGACAGGCAAAAGTGGGGATGCTGCTAGCGGAAGCCGACAACACCTTTGCGGCGTATAACGTCGCAGGTCGTCATCGTCACACGCCCGAAATTGAGCAAGTGTGCAGCGATTTGGCAGGGCATGAAGTGCTCATTCAGTTCACACCGCATTTGGTGCCGATGGTGCGCGGTATTTTGGCAACGATTTATGCAACCCTGCGTGATCCAGGACTGGTACGTGAGGATTTGTTGACCATTTACAATGCCTTTTACCGCAATGCTCCCTGGGTAAGGGTTCTGCCTAGCGGCACCTATCCTCAAACAAAGTGGGCAGCAGGTACCAACCTTTGCTACATCGGGCTAGAGGTCGATCCCCGCACCGATCGCGTGATTGTGATGTCTGCGATCGATAACCTGATGAAAGGGCAGGCAGGACAGGCGATTCAGTGCCTCAATATCATGATGGGCTGGGACGAAACCCTGGGTTTACCCCAACTCGCCTTCTACCCTTGAGCATCGCACTCGACGAGCGCTTGTCAACAGCCAGCGACTTTATTCCTTAACAGCCGCTAATTGTGCGATCGACAGACCCTCCTGATGACAGGTTAGAATGCTGACTGTAAGTTTGTTCCCTAGAGTGTTGCCTCGCTGACTTCAGCAGGGGCAGAAGGTAAGACTATGAAGCCGATAAATTCTACCGTAAGGTAAATAAGAGCAGTTGCTGATGACAAAACTCTCAGAAAAGTTATTTAAGGCGGTGCGCTGGCAGTCTTTAGCGTTAGACTTTAGCCCCAAAGCTGGGAACTGTTATGCCACGCACCAGGGTTCCTTAAAAGTCAACGCCTTTGAAATCAAGTGCTATCGTTCATCAGATGGGGTTGCCGCGATCGATGTGGAAGACATAGAGCGCTTTTTGCGAGGGTGTCCTAACTGTGATGCGCCCAGCGAGTGCCGCCATTGCAACCAGATTGACGACGATGGCAAGCAACGAACCGCAATTAGGCTAGAATCAGACCGCTAACCCACTCACCTGTCTAGACCTTGCTGATCATTAAAAAGCGTCTGAATTGCTTGCAGGGGGCGGCTCTTGCAGATGTTCTTTACGCGAAACTAATTGAGACGGCATGACTATTAGTGTAATTACAGGTGTGGCGGGTTTTATTGGTTCTAATCTGGCAGATGCCTTGCTCAACCGTGGCGATCGCGTCATCGGCATCGATCAATTCAGCGATTACTACGATCCGTTTTTGAAGCGCAAGAATATCGCCCACCTGGTTGACCATCCATCCTTTCAACTGATTGAGGCAGACATACAGCAGTTAAATTGGTCGTTGCTCCTGTCAGAGGTTGATGTGATCTACCATCAAGCGGCGCAGGCAGGGGTACGAGCAAGCTGGGGTGAAGGGTTTCGCATCTATACGGAATGCAACATTAACGTAACGCAGATTATCTTAGAGGCAGCAAAAGACGCCAAACAACTAAAGTGTCTGGTTTTTGCGTCATCTTCTTCGGTTTACGGTGATGCCGAAATATTGCCAACCGATGAGTCTATTTGCCCTCGACCCGTTTCACCCTATGGCATTACCAAATTAGCAGCCGAGCAGCTCTGTTTGCTTTATCATCGCAACTTTGGCGTTCCAGTGACAGCCTTGCGCTATTTTACAGTCTACGGTCCACGACAGCGACCCGATATGGCGTTTCACAAGTTCTTTAAAGCTGTGTTAGACGGGCAACCGATCGCAATTTATGGCGATGGACAGCAAACACGCGACTTTACCTTCGTGAGTGATGCGATCGCGGCAAATTTGGCAGCGGCAACGGTACCAGAAGCGATCGGCAACGTCTTTAACATTGGTGGTGGTAGCCGGGTTGTGCTGACCGAAGTCCTCGACACGATCGAGCAAATTGTGGGTCAGCCACTTCAGCGTGAAACCAAAGATTCCGCTGCTGGGGATGCCCGTCATACAGCGGCTGATGTGTCAAAGGCACGCAAAATCTTGCGCTATGAACCCCGTGTTACTCTGCCCGAAGGCTTGAGCCGTGAGTGGGAATGGATCAAATCTCTCTATGCCTGATCAAGAGATTTTTATCCTAAAGGGAATGCTCTGCCGGAGCTTGAAGCCTTTTAGATGTTAGATGAGCAAGCTTTGTTGCCTTTTAACGCGTGTGAAAACTACTTGCAATGACTGCTTTCAGAGTGTCGGTTCATTCCGCAGCGCAGTTAGGAGGACACTTTAGCGATCGCGATCGCCGAGATGCCACTCAACATTAGACCAATCCCCATCCAGTGCAGCATAACCACCTTTTCTCGGAGAATGAGGATACTGGAGATCGTCGTCGCCAGCATAGTCAGACCAATGAGAACAGGATAGGCAACCGACAGATTGAACTTGCCCAGCACCAGCACATAGAAAACTGTGCTGAGACCGTAGGCAATGATGCCGCCTAGAAGATAAAGATTGAGCGGATTCTGCCCAGAGCCAAGTTTGAGCAGGGTTTGACCAAGCGTGTTGAGCCCGACTGAGACAACGATCAGAAAGCCAAAAAAAAGTTGAGCGAGCATCAACCACCTGTTGCGACGAGGACGTAATGACTAAGAATAGGGCAAAACTAGTGTATTAATACGGCGTTAACGTGACGATCGCGTTTCATTTTTATGCGCCATTCACATTCTTTTGATCAGGAGCGAGTCTTTACACATGTGTCGTTTATTAGGCTATTTAGGCTTACCCCTGTCGCTCGATCGCTTGCTTTACAAACCCGAACACTCGCTGGTCGTACAGAGCTACCAGCCCCGTGAGATGACCTCTGGGTTACTCAATGCCGACGGGTTTGGCGTTGGTTGGTACCACCCCCAGCGCGAGGTAGAACCCTTTACTTACAAAAATACGCTGCCGATCTGGAGTGATATCAATCTACCCAGCCTCAGCCGCTATGTCGAGTCGGGCTGTGTGCTGGCTCAGGTTCGCAGCGCTACCGCTGGGCAAGCCGTCGATTTAAGCAATTGTCAGCCCTTTCAGCGTGGTCTCATTTCAGGCGTTCATAATGGCTACATTGAAAACTTTCGCCAAAGCCTTTATCGTCCCATCCGCGATCGCTTAAGTGATGCTGCCTATCAGTCGATCGGGGGTAGCACTGACTCAGAGCACATCTTTGCCTTATTCACCGATGCACTGGATGCCACACCGACTGGATCACTCGTAGACGCACTGCACAAAACGCTGTCCACGTTATCCCACCTGGGAGAGCAGTATCAAGCTGGCTTTTCTGCCAATCTAATTATTAGTGATGGCAACCAACTGGTCGCCTCCCGCTTTGCAAACCGTTCTACGGCTCCGTCATTGTATTGGCTCCTTGATGATCCGCTGTTTCCGCAAGCGGTGCTGATCGCTTCCGAGCCTCTCTTTGAAGGCAACTGGATTGCCTGTCCCGAACATAGCCTCCTCACTGTTAGCCATGACCTCGACATCCAAAGCCATCCAATCTGATCCGTTGCTTCAAGCCGATCGCGCAGACAGTCGATCGCACGATTCAGAGCCACTACAACACTGCCGCCAGGACATCAGAGAGCGGATGGAAGCTTGCCGCATCGCAACATTGGCGCTGTTTCAAACGGTTGATTACGATACCTTCTGCCAACAAGCGCACCCCGACTTCAGCCCGATCGGCTGGCATTTGGGGCATATTGCTTACACAGAAGCACTCTGGCTTTTAGAGCACTGTGCTAAGCAGCCACCCCAGTTCTCAGAATATCGGCGTTTATTCGCAGCCGATAGTTTACCCAAAACAGAACGCGTTTATCTGCCCGACCTTGCCGAAGTGCAAGCTTACCTGTCTACCGTCCGTGCCGCCGTGTTTGCTTACCTGGAAACCGCACCACTGGATGAGCAAGAGCGACTCTGGCGCTGGCTATTGCAACACGAAAGTCAGCATGGCGAAACGATCGTGCTGGTGTTGGAATTGCTTAAAAGGCAGGGGGCAGGGGAAGCAGGGGAAGCAGGAGAAGCAAGAGAGGTAGGGGAAGCAAGAGAGGCAGGGGAAGCAGGGGAAGTAACTCAAACTGCATCTTTCCCCACATCCGACACCCGGCACCCGTCAGCATTGACTTTCCCGACACCCGACACCCGTTTGGCTGAGCGCTCACCTCGAAGCTCACCTCGAAGCCCACACCCTATCCCCCGTGCTCCCCC
>JBBSHC010000208.1:0-6390 GCA_038253425.1 Leptolyngbyales cyanobacterium
GGTGGCATGGCTACAAGGACAACCGCATGCCAAAACACGCCGTTCCCGGTTTGCCTCTTTAGCCCCAGCAAAACCTTATAGTACAATGCGCCAACAACATCCATTACTACTCAAACCCCCATACCGCCGATATTGTCCATGCTTTTCAGCTTGTCCTTAAAAGAAATTTGCGACACAACCGCAAACAGTGGGGGAAGTTTTAGCAATTAGTGCGGCTGTTTACACCACACAACTTACCCGAAAAACTACAACACCTGATTGCAATTTGGAGAACCGACGCACAGGTCGAATTGGTTTCTGACTTATTAAACTCATCATCAAGTATCAAACCTTAAGTGAAGTCAAAGTCGGCACTCTTGAAGATAGCGATCGATTGCCTGGTCTAACTCAGGAAGTAAAATACCGCGTTCGCTCCCCAATACACTGTAACTAGGGCGAGGTGCAGCCAGCCCAAGGCTTTTGGTGGCACAGGCGTAAATGGAGGAGGTATCTAGTCCAGCCAGTTGAGCGGTTGAACGGGCTAAATCTGACCAGGCGATCGCACCAGGATTTGCTAAATGCCACAAGCCACATTCGCCATCAATGAGCAAATCAAGGCTGGCATTCACCAGATCGGGGACGTAGGTGGGAGACACAATGGCATCTTCTGCCGCCACAAAGGGTTGCCCTGACAAAAGGGTACGAAGGGCGGTCGTGAGAAAGTTATGTTCATCCCAGGGACCAAAAAAGGCGCTGGTACGGATCACCAAAGAACAAGGATGGTAATGTAAGACCCATCGCTCTGCTGCTGCTTTACTGTGCCCATAGACATTTAGCGGGGCGACTCCATCACTTTCCAGATATGGTTGCTTACGAATGCCATCAAAGACCAGATCGGAAGAAAAGTTGATCAAGCCAAGCTTGCGTTGAGCGCAGGCATCTGCCAGAATAGCGGCACCATCGGCATTGATGCGAAGGCAAAGATAGGGTTCGTGTTCGGCATCATCCACTCGTACATAACCGGAAGCATTTACTACAGCCCAGGGCTGTAGCTCATCCAATACACGTCCAACAGTAGCAGGATTGGTAATATCCATCTCCTGCCGAGACAGGAGGTGGTAGGGGATACCACGAAGCTCGCAGAGACGGGCAAAGGCTTGCCCTAGAGTGCCCGTGGCACCAGTAATCAAAAGGGGTAAAGTGGACGCGATCGAGGAACCGTTTGGGCGGTTAGTACGCCGCATGACTGGGGTCTGAAGCAGTGTCAGAGGATCTAAATCAGTCCATCCCTCCAGACTTTCGGCGTACCTCACAGGTGGATAGCGGAGCCGTTGGGAGCGATGCCACCAACCAGGTAAGTTGAGCAGCGGATGGGTGTATTGCCGTCCTTCTGCTAAGGCTTGTACTATTGTAGCGATCGCGGTGGCGCGAGGACTGGGAGATCGCACATCAAATACCCCTGGCTCATAGAAGCCATCAGCACGAGTTACCAAACTATTCCAGTCATACGTTCCCAATAAGGACCAAACGGTGACGGCTCGAAAATCTACACCGTCATGTTGCAGTGATTGAGCCACCTGCCAAATTTCCTTCAGCCAGCGCAACTGTTCTTCACGAGTACAGCCCAGGTGTACCTCAGTAATCGCAAGGGGTTGCTGATAACGTGCCCATGCTTCCTGCAACAGGATGGCATGATCATAAATGCCGTCTGCACAGACCCATACGGCCTCCACATCAGCATAGTCATGCTTGCCATTACCACCATGGGTATGGTTTGGATAGCGATCGAGCCGTTCGTCAATAAAGCGATCGCCACAGACATAGCGGTTAATGCCTATGATATTGGGTGGGCAAGGATGAGCTTGAAACCATAGCAGCTCAGCCTCTTCAGCCCCTGATTGATGCAAATAATGCCAGAGGGGATGGGATGAATTGACGTGACCGCACAGCAAATCGAGCGACAGCCAGCGGCGATCGTTCTCAAACTGTGCCTGATATGCCAGCAAGGGTGTACTGAAGGTTTTACCCAAGTCTTCTGTCTGCACCAGTTGAGCATGGGGATTAATTTGCCGAATCGCCTGCATCGAGAGGATAGTTGCATGGCACTGAGTTAACAATGCACGTACAAACGTGACATCATCTTGCCCATGCGGGTACCAGTGACCATACAGTCCGCTGAACCGTGCTGTTGTCAAAGGCTCGTTTACAGGCGTGTAATGGCTGATCCAGGGATAGCGTTGAGCCACTGCACGAGCATACGCTGCTAACTTTTCTGGAAAAGCAGGATCAATCAAACTGGTGTGATGCGGACCGCTACCGTGATGGACTAACCCCACGATCGGGCGAATCCCGAGCTTGTCTAAGTAGGACAAGCGTTCATCTGCCCAAGTCCAATCTGCCTGGTCTAAGCCATCAGGCGCAATGCGTTCCCACAAAATGGGATAGCGAATTGCTTGAATGCCCAACGCCGCAAAGCGATCGAGGTCTTCAATCCGAGTATCATGACCATTGCGTTCTAGCTGATCAAAGTAGCGATCGCGCACGCGATTCACAGTGCATTCAATGCCACCCCACAGTTCCAGACGTGGCACTTGTTCTGATCCCATACTGTCCTTACGGCCTGCTGTTAAAACTTGTCAATTGTGGTCAATTTGAACCATTTTGGGTCGGTGAAAGAGCCTTACCATTAGTCTTTTCTGGGTTACCAATCGTTGCAGCCGTAAAACTTGTCAGTGGCAGCTTGCCTGAAGCTGCATGGGTAGCACGATCGATCGCGCTGTCGAGCGCGATCGCCTTCTTCGCCGTTACGCTCTCTTCTTGAGGATGCCAGCTTGCACGCTCAGCCAATTTGGCATAGAGCGCCAATGCCTGAGCGACGACCTGATCCATGTTGTAATACTTATACGTGGCAAGCCGTCCCACAAAATGAACGTTGGGTGTGGCATCTGCTAGAGCTTTGTACTGCTTGTAGAGATCAGCATTTTCAGGGCGCGGGACAGGATAGTAGGGATCGCCCTCCGCTTTGGGATATTCATACACCAAACTGGTCTTGCTATGCTCTTGTCCGGTCAGATATTTGAACTCTGTAACGCGAGTATAGAGATGTTCGTTAGGATAGTTAATCACAGCTTGCGGCTGATGCACTCGCTCATTCAACGTCTCATGTTTGAAATCAAGCGAT
Source organism: Leptolyngbyales cyanobacterium (assembly GCA_038253425.1). Taxonomy (GTDB): domain Bacteria; phylum Cyanobacteriota; class Cyanobacteriia; order Leptolyngbyales; family Leptolyngbyaceae; genus Stenomitos. The sequence continues at coordinate 3,161 of JBBSHC010000208.1, forward strand.
CGATAGGGTAATTTTCCATACTGATAGTCGAAGAACCCATCAACAGGTCCTGTATAAATCATTTCCTTGTATGGAATGATGCCCTGGATCTCGCGGTAATCAGTGTTGAGCATCACTTTAATGTTGGGATGCGCCAACAGCTTCTCAAACATACGTGTGAACCCGTGGAGCGGCATGGCTTGATAGGTATCGGTGAAGTAGCGATCGTCTCGGTTTGTACGAGTAGGAACGCGAGCCGTCACTGATTTATCCAAATCACAGGGATCAATGCCCCACTGCTTGAGCGTATAGTTGCGGAAGAACTTTTCATAAAGTTCTCGTCCTACTTTGCTAACGACCACATCTTCAGAGGTGCGAATCTGCTCTTTTGGCTCGGCAACGGAAGCAAAAAATTCTGTCAGCTCAAAAGCCGTTAGATTCAAGCCATACAGCTTATTAATCGTGTCCAAATTGATCGGCATTGGCACCAGTTGACCATCCACGCTGGCAAGCACGCGGTGTTCGTACTGTCGCCACTCAGTAAAGCGTGATAAATATACAAAGACCTCCCGCGAGTTGGTGTGAAAGATGTGAGGACCATATTTATGCACCAAAATACCTGATTCATTGTAATGGTCGTAAGCATTGCCTCCAATGTGATTACGAGTATCAACAATCAAGATTTTTTTATGGCTCTGGCTTGCTAAACGTTCTGCCAAAATGCTGCCAGCAAAGCCTGCACCAACGATTAAATAATCGAACATGGGTCTATTCTGTGGTGTAGTGATGAATAATTTAAAACGCCAGTTTGTTAGGGTTAGCAGAGATCGCAACAGGTTGCTAAGTCTCTGGCTAGACTAACTGAGCTGTTGCAGAAGTTGCTTCCTGCTGCCTATCACCGTTAGCTTCTTTTTTCGTAGCGATCGCCGCTTTAATTAACTTGTTCATCGCTTGCCAAGTCAAATCCCAGGAGTTTTGCCCTAGAAAAGCATCCACTCGGCTCAACCACTTCTCGTGAGTTTGGCTTTGTACTAACGCTTTCTCGATCGCCACCACAAACTCTGGCACCGTATCAGCAATATGTACCAGCTTTTCTTCGCCGTAAGGACGCACGACATCCCGAATGGAGGTAGAAACGACTGGCTTCCCCGCCGCTAAATATTCCGGTGTTTTTGTAGGACTAATAAAACGAGTCGATTCATTGCAGGCAAAGGGCAACAATGCCACATCCCACCCTGACAGATAGTTGGGCAATTCTTGATAAGATTTGCCACCCAAATAATGAATGTTGGGATGATTAGGCAACGTTGCAGGATCAATTTTAACCACGGGACCAATCATGACCAACTGCCAATTAGGTCTTGCTTGAGCAATGCCGTCCAACAGATCGAGATCCATCCGTTCATCAATCACGCCGTAAAATCCTAAGCGAGGATGGGAAATCGGCGCTTGATCCGATGGCTCTTCAATCACTTTTCTAGCTTGAGCAAAATGTGCCGCATCAATACTGCTAGGAAAGGCATGAACGCTGTGATGCTGATGTTGTTTCGCTTCATAGAGGCAACGCCCACCTGTAAACACTAAATCAGCAAGCTGAAACAAATGGGATTCCCGTGCTTGTAGCTCTGGATGCGCGCCCTTAAAAGCAGATAACTCATCCATACAGTCATAAACAATGACTGAAGTCTCTAAGTGAGATGTGAATGTTACTGCCATTGGGTTGTAGTACCAAAGAATCGGTGTCTGGATTTGAGCCTCTGCAATTAGGTTATTAAGCAACACTTGTTGGAGCGAAATCGCACGTTCTTCGCTTAGTCCTTCAGGTAGATGTGGCACTACAACCCACACATTACCTTCTCGCTTACTAAGGTTTAAATAGTATGAATTATCTTGGCTGACGATCGGCTCCTCGATCATAAAAACGCGGCGCATTTGGGCACATCGGCTCAATAAATGCTGCGGGCGTTGATACACAAAATCCCATCGCAAGTGAGAGAAACAAAGTAGATCGTAATCACGATTAAGGCTGGGTTCCCAACACAGCTTCTCTGACCATTTCAAATAAGGTGATAAAAGCTCTTGCCCTTGCTGAGAACAAACGTCTAAGAGCTTCGTTTCGGACCCATTATTCCCATTGAAATATTTGCTTAGAATAGGATGCATAGACATTGATCACCTCGCAAATCGTGAATTTAGTGAGTTAATTAGACTCATATAGAAACTAAGCCTTCCGAATAAACTACGAAGTTTCAAACGGAAACGACTTAAAAGTTAGTCTGTAGCTCTCGTAATCTAGACTTCATGCTGCGTGCATTGAACTAGTCATTTCGATGCTTATGTTCCTCTTTCACCACTCTGGTTAGAGTGAATCTTGAAAGTCTTATCCAGCCTCTATTTTTCAACTAGCTGCCCAAACGTGCCAGAAGAACAAAAATTTTGGTAGGTAAGGCTTTTAGCTTTTTCTCTAACAAGTGTGACAGAAGAGGGATAAAGGCATAGACATATAGATTAGGACGGGGTGCAGGGGTGGAACCCCGGCTGGGGGCAATGCTTCATAACCCTTATGCTCCCAATGTCTCAGATCTGGGGCGACAGCTAAGCGTAGAAAATCTTAAATTCCCCTACGCTTGCTACCTCAGGTTTAACTGTTTAGAAATTACCAGTTCTAGTCTTGCTTTAGCCTCTTCCATGAGAAGCATTTTCTCAATCCCTGTACCACGAGCCATTGCTGGCTGTGCCACGCTGTTCAGTGCAGTGTTTTTGCTGACTGATGAACGTCATCAGGCGTCTACCTTTCAACGTGATAGTTCTGCTTCTTTGGTGAGACGCCAACATGGGTCTCAACCACTATGCTGACAGTCAAATCCTTGCAAGCTCAAGCGTCTTTAGTTCATGACACGCTCTTCATTTGACCACTAGCACTCATAACACTCACAGCGGTTAGCGCATTTATTAGGAGCCACAATCATGAAACTTTCAACTTTATTTCAAGCCACCTTGGTTAGTGCTGTCACCCTCAGCCTTGCGACTTTCCCCTTTATACTGTCCGCTTCTGCCCAGTCTGGTAGTTCTTCTGGTAGTTCTTCTGGCAGCAGTACTGGTACAACGACCGCTCCTGGTACCAGTGGCACAACTACTGCTCCTGGTGGCAGTACTGGTACAACGACTCTTCCTAGTACCAGTGGCACAACCACTGCTCCTGGTGGCAGTACTGGTACAACGACCGCTCCTGGTACCAGTGGCACAACTAC
>JBBSHC010000209.1:0-6381 GCA_038253425.1 Leptolyngbyales cyanobacterium
ATCCAGTTCACCAACGAGTGTGTTACATCGGTAAGGTGTTGTTAGGCGGCACTCAATTTTGGCGGGACGATAATGATGAAAAGCGTTGTGGTTACGGGAGCATCAACGGGCATTGGCTGGGGCACGGTCAAAGTGCTGACACAGAAAGGCTTTCATGTTTTTGGCAGTGTGCGGAAGGCAAAAGATGTCGATCGCCAGGAGTGGTGAGGAACGCTTTTCAAGCTTTCAATAACCTTGCGACAGTGAGACTCAAGTTATGCCCCATCCAACGTGACATGCCTCTGTTGTTAAATGCGACAATACCTGCGTTGTGGTGATCAGCGCCACCCCTCACGTTCGTCCGGGCGATCGCGTTCGTCTTCAAACCAGTCGTCTGCGCCAGCTTCAGTCGGCGACTCGTTAGCGCTTGGCTCATCGTCTAACGAACGGTGGGGCGGCACAATCACCCGGTATTCGGCGTCTACAATCGGTTTGCCAACCACAGGTTCAGCTTTACCCACGCCCGAACTTTGAGGATCTCGGTAGCTGTAAGAGTAGACGGAACCACTACGAGTCCCTGTTTTCGGTTCTTGCTTCACCTCATAGTCCGTTCGTCGAGCTGACACAGAGGGGGAATCTCTAGGAGCATCTGTGGGTTCGTCCTCTTCCCAATCGTCGTCAGATTCGGTTTCCCAGTCGTCTAAGGGATCAGTTTCCACCGTCGATCGCGTGTCAGCTTTTCGATCGACAGAGGTTCGATCGAGCGGTTCTTCGTAGCCGTCCCAATCATTCCAGTCTGCATCGCTATCTTCAGGTTGGGTAGCCGCAGTACGAGTGTAAGACGGTGTTGGCTCTGATGTTGTCGAGGTAGAACGTCCCTGATTGCCACTTCGGCGAGAGGTCTGTCGCCATTGAGCTCGTGCTTCCCGCACTGCAAAATAGTTAGAAAGGCTAAACAAACTGGTCAGCAATAAACTGGTGATGATGCCAGCCGCGATCGCGCCCAAAACCCACAGTGCCAACGGCAGGGCAGGTGTTTGAAAACCCAGAAACGTCAGTTGCAAGGGTGTCCAGTTGAACTGCACCAGGAGAAACAGTCCTCCAGCCAGTCCTAACAGCAGCACTAAACGAATAACGGGCATGAGCGTTGGAGCGGGGGAATAGGTTGCGAGTGAAGCGTCATTCTAACGGGCAATTTAGCGATCGCTAGCTTCACGCTAACAGATTATCCCATCGTGCAGAATGGTGAGCCAGCTAAAGCGAGATTTGGATGAGCCATTCACTTCATTCACCTCAAGCGCGATCGTGGTTGCTCCCACAACTTAATGACCCTGCCAGCGGTTAAGAGGAACGCAGTCAATCTCTAGCTGGTCTAAGGCGCGGGCAACAACAAAATCAACGAGATCCTCGATCGTCTGAGGCTGATGGTACCAGGCAGGAATAGCGGGCACAATGCGCGCTCCGGCTTCTGCCAAGGTGGTCAGATTACGAAGATGGATCAGACTAAAGGGCGTCTCGCGGGGTACTAGAACCAGTTTGCGACCTTCTTTAAGCTGTACATCAGCGGCACGTTCCAACAGATCAGTACTGAGTCCACCTGCTAGTTTCGCGACGGTGCTCATGCTGCATGGAATGACCAACATCCCCAATGTGCGAAAAGAACCGCTGGCAATCGTAGCTCCTACATCGCTCCAGGGATGACAGGTGAGTTTACCAGCCTGTTCCACCGCTGCCTGCTGCCGCCAAAATTGCTCCTGTTGTAAAGGTTCTGGCGGCATTCGCGTCTGTTGTTCTGTTTGCCAAACCATGTAGACCGCTTTGGACGCAACCAACTCGATCGCATAGTCTGCCTGGAGGAGAAACTTCAGCGCACGAACGGCGTAGATTAAACCCGATGCGCCAGTGACACCCAGAATGAGCGGACGGGTCGGACTTGAGGGCGGAAGGGATGGTGGTGACAAGGAAAGAAGGGATACAAAAGGAAGAGTGAGAGCAGAGAGGTGAGAGCAGAGGCACGAAAGAGAGGAAAGGTAGGCATTTTACGTGCAGTCTGCAAGCTCAAAGCCCCGTCCTTTCGATCGCATTCGATCGCTGTTAGGGGTTACAAACCTATCGTTTATAAGTCGTCGTCAAACCCGGTTTCCGGTTGAGGATCAGGATCGTCGTTCAGGGCATCTGGAAGTGGTTCATCATCGGTTGCTTCGCTACCACCGCCGACAGCAATTAGGTCAATTTGCTGTCGGTAGTAGTCTACGCTCTTAACTTGCACTTCAATGCGATCGCCCAGACGATACTGTTTGCGGTTTTTGCGTCCAACAAGGGTTTGCTGGCGCGATCGATACTCGTACCAGTCGTCTTTGAGGGAGCTAACATGCACCAACCCTTCGACCAGTAGTTCTTCAATTTCGACAAACAGCCCATAGGACTGCACGCCCGTAATCAGCCCGTGGAAGATTTCACCCGTGCGTTCGCGCATTAGTTCGGCTTTCTTCAACCCTTCCAGATCTTGCTCGGCTTCTTGCGCCACTTTTTCGCGTTCGCTCAGATGCACCACTTGTGCCGCGAAGGTCGTTTCTAATTCTTGATGAATTTCGGGTGGCAGCACATTCCAGGTAATGTTGCCGTGGGCTGAACTATGTCGCAGGTTGACAGTTTCTTTAGAACGGCTGGATTTACGATCGCGCCCTTCTTCAAACACGGCATGGAGTGCCCGTTGCACGAGTAAATCAGGATAACGACGGACGGGTGAGGTGAAATGGGTATAGCCATGCTCCAATGCCAAGCCGAAGTGCGATCGCGGAGCGGTACTGTAAAAGGCAGGTTTGAGCGTTTCGAGCAGCAGATAGGTCATCACGCGTTCAGCATCAGACTCGGCAAACTTTTGGGTAAACCGCTGATAATCTTCCGATCGCACCGCATCTTCCTGTTCCAGAGTCAGTTCAATGCCCATGTTGACTGCCAACTTGACCAACTCCTGCACATCATCCGGGTCAGGGGTCGGATGCACGCGGTAGAGGCTGGGAATGCCTAACGCCTGAAGATGATCGGCAACGAGCTGATTTGCCAGCAGCATCAATTCAGCAATGATGGCGTAGGTTGGGACAGAGGGCGATACCATAATGGCACCCAAAACCCCTTCATCGTCGTAGTGAAACTTCGGTGTGAAGAGGAGTTTTCCAGCTTCTTGCATATCAACAGTGCTGGTGCTGGGCTTCTCAGGCAGGTTGAGTTCAAATGCGCCGCGTTGATGCCGTTGTTGCTTAAGGGCATGGCTGAGGGCGGAGAGTTGATCCAGCAGGTTAAAGATGGGTGCGAGTGCTTGAATGGAGTCATCAGGTTCAGCATCACCACGCTCCAAAATCGCCTGTGCCTGCTGGTAGCTCAGTTGGTAATTAACATTGATGATCGTGGGCTGGATCTCGTACTCTACAACGCGACCCTCTGGATCTAACGTCACCAGAACGGATACTGCTAACCGATCGTGATCTGCCTGAAACGCGCAGACCGTATGGGCGATCGCATCGGGCAGCATGGGAATCACCAGGTCACCCAGATAAACTGACGTGCCTCGTTTGCGTGCCTCTCGGTCGATCGGAGAATCAGCCTCCACGTAATGAGCGACATCGGCAATATGCACGCCCAACCGCCAATTGCCAGCCTCGGTTTGCTCCAGAGTGATCGCGTCGTCCAAACTGTCGGTATTTGCCTGACTGCTATCAGCCTTGATGGTGAGCGTGATCAGGTCGCGTAGATCCACTCGATTTTTGAGTTCAGGCTTGCTCAGTTGGGTTGGCAGAGCTTTTGCAGCCTCCAACACCTCGTCTGAAAACTCACGCGATAGGTAATGCTTGCAGCAAACAATATCGACATCGGCGGCGTCAGTATCACTGCCCAACACTTGAGCCACGGTGCCTAAAGGAGGGTTTTGCCCAAGTGGATAGCGCAGCAGCTTGACATGTGCTAACTGATCGATCGCATCGCCCAAGCTATACTCGCTGGGTTCTAGATGCACTTCAAACAACAGGCGATCGTCCAATGGCACTGCCCGGAATCCTTCATCTGCTTGTTTTACCCGTGCCAGCACCGATGGGTTAGAGCGCTCTAAAATCAGGCGTACTTCACCTTCAGGGCTACGACGGCGGCTGCCTTCTTTGGTCACGCGCACCAAGACACGATCGCCATTCCAGGCATTGCTAAGCTGGCTTTCACGGATGTAAATATCTTCTGCACCTTCCACATCCTGGATCGCAAAGCAAAAGCCCTTGCTCGAACAACGCAGCTTACCTTCGACTACACCCTCTTCGGTCACTCGTTTGTAGCGTCCCCGATCTTTAACCAAAATGCCAATTTTTTCCAGCGCATCCAACGCAACCTGAAGCTTACGCAGGTCGTTGTCGTCTCTACAGTCCAGCTTTTTTTCTAAAACCTTGGGCGCAACGAGCTTGTCATCGGTGAAGTTTGACAGCAAGGCAGCGATCGAAAATTCCATGAAGCGCTCAATCCTTATGTGCTTAATTCCATATCAACGAGATGACTAACCTCAAACTCAGGGGTGTTTTGAGCACATTGTCAGTCTTGTAGCAATCGTTATACAGCCTTTCATTGCGGGTTGGATCTGGCACTGTTCTGCACGTTATCTGAAGACCCCTAACGTACTCAATCTGCTCAATGTCCTACCGTTATGTTGAAAGAGCATAACGCACAGCTCGATCGCCATTAAGCTAGGCATTGTAGACGCAAATTGAGTTGAGAACAGGCAGATTTAGACGTTAGGAAGATCGCTGACAATTAACGGTTGATTCTGCGTTCGAGCCTTTGATCGGGTGTTGCATAGTTCAGAACCACGACAGAAGAAGCGAACAGCCAGGAAGCAGATGTTAGTTGAAGGATCAGGACAAACCATCAATTGACTGTAAGCATCGCGTTACTCACTTCTGCAATCAAGCAATGATTAACAATGGACGTTCTCAGAAACCAGTGCGCCATTAATTAGCGTCAATGTCAGGTATCTGATTGGGTTGAGCGTCAATTGCTACTGAGCCGATGCTGACAAATTGATATCCAAACCTTAGCGACTTCCTTACTCTATTAAAACTCGATTTGCTACTTTCGCACCAAACGTTTGTCGATCAAAGACGGAACGGCTCAGTTTCCAGGCAAAGGAAGCGGCTCACGGCGAGGTATCATTCCTCCGCTAGCCCTTCGTTGTCTTGCCACTGTAAGATGGTAAACGATGGAGCAGTCGTATTCACAGCCACAGCCGCTATGTAGCCGGGGGCAGGCGTTAGAAGCTGTAATGACCAATCTAAAGTCGATCGCGGTTGTTCCCACTGCAACAACATTGCTGTCTCTGCGATGTCAAGCTCGATCGTGCTTAAGCTCATTAAGCCTTCGCCAACGGCTTTGACCAGTGCTTCTTTGCAAGTCCAGTGCTGAAAGAACGATCGCAGTTGCGGTTCGCCAGAGAGGGCATGAATGGTGGCGTGTTCCTGTGGCGAAAAAAAACGTTGGGTCAGATCGTCCAAGCGAGCAATGGAACGCACTGCTTCGACATCAATGCCAATCAGGTGGTGACGAGCGATCGCGCACACCATCAGTGCTTCTGAATGCGAGAGGTTAAACTCTAGTCCACAAGCGGCATCGGATACCAAAGCGGGCTTGCCATTCATGCCATAGCAGAATTGCAGCGCAGCGGGTGGCACACTTAAGTAGCGCCCTAAAATGTCCCGGAGGATGCCCCGACCGACCGTGAAGCGACGACGATCGCGCGGAAACCGAAACCGCTCTGCCCGTTCTTGTTCATCAGGTGACAGGGTACGGGCAAAGCGTTCCAGTGCGATCGGCGAAACATCCAGGTTGGACTGCCAGAGATGAACTTCTGATTCTAGTAACGTCAAAGCCGCTGGAGCCTTGCCCAACCCACCCATTTTAGACTCCGCTTGCTTGCAGCCATTCCAGCATCAGCGCATTGACCACTTCAGGACGATCGTCGTGAGGACAATGCCCCGCATCGGGAATGGAAACAAACGTGAGCGGGTGAGACTCAGCAAACTGTTGATAGATGGCTGCACCCGCGATCGGCGTCCACGGATCATCAGCACCCCATAAAACGAGGAGTGGCTTGTCAATCTGGGGCAACAGTTCTGCGGGACTAGGACCAGGTGGTGCCGTCAATACAGAAGCAAACACCTTTTGGGCACCTTCATCATTTGAGGGTGCGTACAGCATATCCACCAGTTCTTCTGTAATCGCCTCTGGGTTGCGGTAAACCTGTGCTAGCGTCCGACGGATGCGGTGCTTCTGACGAATTTGATTAAAGACGAAGGGACCAATGCGGGGCGATCGCACCAGATTGGTAAAGGTTGCCATCAGTAGCCGTAAGGGTGGGTTTAGCTCATGAGG
>JBBSHC010000210.1:0-6376 GCA_038253425.1 Leptolyngbyales cyanobacterium
CGTTCCGCACTCCAGTTGGCAACGATTTCTGTCACTCTAGAACTATCGTTTAACTCCAACTAACTTTTCGGATAGATTCTTAATGCAAGGTCGCGTCAACCTAAAATCTGTGCCCTAATGCTTGCGGTGCTTCCCTGGCGCGATCGCCCAGCGCACCGAACAGGCCAGAGGATTGCCCAAAACTCAATCACTCTGCACTTTCAGTGCAGATAAAGTACCAGTCGAAACCCAGCTTGTCACTAGACTGCTAACCCGCAGATCCCTCAGGTTGAGCAAGGGTAGGATCATGTAATACTGACGAGAGAATCGCCCTCGTTCCGCTAGTGAGACTGGTACAAGCTCTACGCTACTGTAAGTGCTTAAGATTACAAGTGATTGCTAAGTAGAGACAAGTGATTGCTAGGTAGATAAATTGGGCAAGCTAACTAGAGTCAGCATGGCTTCAATGTCTGCTGGAAAGATCTGATGCGTCGGTCAAAGTACAATCATCCCTCTCGGCTTAAGCAAACTCGTACCCTTTTGCCTCTGCTAATCACCCTCATTGGGGTAGGCATCGTTCTATGCACCACGATCGCTGGCGTCAGTTCAAACATTGTTCCAGTAAGAGTAGACCGTTGGCTAGAAATTCAGCAGATGTTCGGTCCAGTCACTCTGCACCAAGGGCAATCCTCTCAGGCAGCGCGGGTCGGTCAACGGCTACAGGCGGTTGGTGATGGCATTGATACGGGGCGTGGAGCAAATGCAGTGTTAGCGGCCGATACAGGCATTGGCACGATTACTGTTTCGGAACAGACCAGCCTGTGGATCCAGGCTTTGCAAATCGCGCCTGGAAACGGGCGTATTACGCGACTCCAGGTGACGGGCGGGCAAGTGCGCCTGAAGGTGCGACCTTTTACTAACCCTAGTTCTCGTCTAGAAATTCAAACGCCCGCAGGTGTGAGCGGTGTACGAGGCACTGAGTTTGGCGTCAGTATTCAACCGGACGGCAAAACTGGGTTAGCAACCCTCAGGGGCAGTGTCGTGAGTAGCGCACAAGGGAAAGTGGTAGCGGTGAATGCTGGGTTTCAGAATTTGGTGATTACAGGTGAACCGCCATTGCCTGCGGTGCCCTTGCGAAACGATACCAGCTTGCAAATCGAGCTTCGCAAAGAAATTAAAGATAATGTGCGTCAGGCACGTCTCATTGGTCAGATTGATTTTGTGAATGGGTTGACGATCGCGGGTAAACCGCAAATCACCGATCGCTACGGCAGATTTAACATCACCTTGCCAGTAGCTTCTCAACCTCGCGTCCAGGCAGTGGTGACTACCCCCTTAGGCAAAAAGCAGGTGTATGAACTGGATACGTGGTGAAACGGGCTGGCGGCTGCTTCCTGGTGGCGCAACGGCTCTTTTCGTTGCACCGCTGCTTAAGTTAGGCATGTGGGCTCCTCTAGAGCAGCTTTCTTACCAGGCGTTGTTTCGCCTTGGGGGACCGATTGCGTGGGATTCGCGCGTGGTAGTGGTAGCGATCGACGATGCCAGTTTAACGGCATTGGGTCGCTTTGCCTGGTCGCGTCAACGCTATGCTCAACTGCTGCACGCTTTAACAAAAGATGATGCAAGTGTCGTTGCGTTTGATCTGTTGATTTGTCGAACGATCGTGCAGCAACATGGTGGGCAGATCTGGGTAGAAAGTGAATTGGGTAAAGGGTGCACATTTTGTTTGACCGTGCCGATTGCCCAAGCCGACGTGCTAGCAGCAACCTGACGAGAGCTGTAGCCCTCATTCCCCAACCCTCTTACGTAACGCACTCAACGTCTCTCTTGAGGCAGACAGCGCTGCCGATACGTGTAAGGGACTTGCATGAAAATAAAATACCAGTGGCTTGAGTTTTGGCTGCGCTCAACTCGCAAGCATTGAAGGTTGAGCGTAGTCGAAACCGAGCTGGTTAATGCACTATTACCCCGCAGATCCCTCACCGGAAAAGCAATGTCGCTGCACTGCTGCAAGCCTGATGCGTTTACACAGGGCTGAGAGGTAGAAAACGCAAAATCTCACGCCGAATAGGACTGTGTGACGACATGGTGCAACAATCTCATCCTGCTACTTGCATGATTCAAGTCTCCGCAGTATAGTTTAGTTGTTCGAGAAGATTGAACAATTAGACAAGATGCGCTTGATCTAGCAGAGCATCTGCGCCAGAGCGTCCCTTCTGCCCAAACGTTGTGGTACTGAGGCGTAACAAAATCAGTTGATGGGATGATTGACGGCTTTGGTTTATTGTCTATGTTTTTTAGTGCGGCAAAAGTTGATGGCTACAGTGGTGATGTCACTTCGGGCTCAATGACTGTTGTTCACGACGGGTCTATTATTCATCAGCGATTTCTCTAAAGAGTAACCACATATGAGTTCCGATCGCAATCTTTTTTCACCACTTCAACTGGGTCCCTACACGCTACCCAACCGCATTGTGATGGCACCGCTCACGCGCAATCGTGCCAGTGAGGGCAATGTACCAACGACGTTGAATGCAACGTATTATGTGCAACGAGCCTCAGCAGGGCTATTGATTGCCGAAGCCACCCAGGTAACGCCCTACGGGCAGGGCTATCCAGCAACTCCGGGCATCCATTCATCCGAGCAGATAGATGGCTGGAAATTGGTGACTGATGCAGTACACGCCCAAGGTGGACGTATTTTCTTGCAGCTCTGGCATGTGGGACGCATCTCGCATCCGTCGTTGCAGCCAGATGGTGTTTTGCCTGTGGCACCCAGCACGATCGCGCCAGAAGGTGATGCGTCAACCTACGAGGGACCAAAACCTTACGTGACGCCACGAGCACTAGAAACCGATGAGCTTCCTGGCATTGTTGAGCAGTACCGTCAGGGTGCCGAAAATGCGTTGGCGGCTGGCTTCGACGGTGTTGAAGTTCACGGGGCAAATGGCTACCTGCTTGATCAGTTCTTGCGGGATGGCACCAATCAACGTACCGATGCCTATGGTGGCAGCATTGAGAACCGTGCCCGGTTGTTGTTAGAAGTGACCGAAGCGGTTGTGGGTGTTTGGGGCGGCGATCGCGTGGGGGTCCGCCTTTCACCCAGCGGCACGTTCAACGATATGTCCGACTCTGACCCAAAAGCGACCTTTGGTTACGCGGTCGAAGCACTCAATCACTTTGGGCTTGCCTACTTGCACCTGATTGAACCCAGTGAAGCTGATCTACGTCATGGAGGCGTTGCTGTTCCTTCCACTTATTTTCGTCCTCTCTTTAAGGGCGTTCTCATGGTCAACTGGGACTACGATCGCGACAAAGCCAACGCTGCGATCGCCAACGGTGACGCCGACCTGGTTTCGTTCGGCAAGTTGTTTATTGCCAACCCCGACCTGCCAGAACGCTTTCGGACGAATGCAGCCTTGAATGAACCTGATCCATCGACGTTTTACGGTGGTGGCGAAAAAGGATACATCGACTATCCAGCGCTTGAGCTTCAAACACGCTAGCAAGCAGAAGGTAAAAGGCAAAAGGTGAAAGGCTCAGAGTGAGCAGGGATTAGTCGCTGGTTGACAAAATGAACGCTCCACTTTCGCTTCCAACTCACAACTCAGAAGTTAGGGATCTGCAAGCTGACAGCTAATTGCTGAAAAAGCTGATAGCTAATGGCTGAAAGCCAATCCCTAGATTCTGGTGCCGTGCTCTTTGACTACAAAAATGATGGGTTACGAACGCTTAGGTAACAAGCCATTGGGAGACAAGCAGCTATGGATCTCAAATTAACGGGTAAAGCGGCGCTAGTTAGCGGCTCAACTGGAGGTATTGGACTGGCGATCGTTCAGTCACTGGCTCAAGAAGGAGCCTCTGTCATTGTCAATGGTCGCTCGACGGAGCGAGTTAATCAGGCGATCGCTACCATCAAAGCAGGCGTACCGGATGCCAGGTTGACGGGTATTGCGGCTGATCTGTCTACGTCTGATGGCACTGAGCAACTTTTTCAAGCGGGTCTCACAGTGGATATCCTGGTCAACAACCTGGGTATTTACGAACCAAAAGCGTTTGCTGACATCTCGGACGCTGATTGGCTGAAGATGTTTGAAACAAACGTGCTGAGTGGCGTGCGCCTGAGCCGCAAGTATCTGCCACCGATGATCGAGCGTAACTGGGGACGCATCATTTTCATCTCCAGCGAGTCAGGCGTGCAAATTCCAGCCGAGATGATTCACTATGGCGTGACAAAAACGGCGCAGATTGCTGTGGCGCGGGGTCTAGCTGAAACTACTGTAGGAACGGGCGTAACAGTTAATTCAGTCCTACCCGGACCCACGCGTTCTGAAGGAGTCGGTGATTTTGTTGAAAAAATGGCGAGCGATCGCGGCGTAGATGTGGCGCAGGTAGAGAAAGAATTTTTTGAGTCTGTGCGTCCGTCTTCACTCATCCAGCGCTTTGCGACCGCTGAAGAAGTGGCGGCTTTGGTGACGTATGTGGCAAGTCCTTTATCCTCAGCGACGAACGGTGCTGCACTGCGGGTTGATGGTGGGGTGGTGCGATCGCTCCTTTAGTGCTGAACGCTCGTTCAAAACAACAGCATTTGAAGCCAACAAAATTTGAAGCCAACAAAATTTTTCTGACTGTTACCTTACAGCCTTTGACGATTTAGTTTTCCACAGTAAATTACATGCTAGAGCACGTTTGGCTCTGAGCGTCACCCGTTTTTCCAGTTTCTTACCTGTCGCTAATTTTAAGTTGGTCAACCATTTCCAGTACAAACCATAAGCCCAATTGGAGAATCTATGACGACTACAACATCGACCCCAAATTTGTTAACAAGTCCGTTGGATGTGCCCACTGCAATCGCCCAGCGTCGTGCCATCAAAAGTTTCAAAGCTGATCCGATCGCGCCTGACCTTCTCAAGCAATTGGTTGAACTGACCGTTGCGGCTCCCAGCAGTTGGAATTTGCAAGACTGGCGGATTGTTTTAGTCCAGGATGAAGCTCAAAAAGCGGCTCTGGCAAGCGCAGCCTGGAATCAGCCCCAGATTACGCAAGCGCCCGTTACCTTCGTTTTTGCTGCCGATGTCGTGGCATGGCAAAACGGTCGAACGCCTGTTTTTGAGCAAGCACTGCAAAACAATGCCTGGACTGAACAGACAGTGAGCTATTTCAAGACGCAAGTGCCCCAATTTCAAGAAGCTCTGGGTGACAAGAACCGCGAATACGCCATCAAAGACGCCATCATTGCCGCTACGCATTTGATGCTGGCAGCCGAAAGCTTGGGCTTGGCATCCTGCCCCATGAACGGCTGGCTGGAAGACCAAGTAAAAGCAGTGATTGGCGCAGAAAACGATCCCGACCTGGCGATCGCGCTGTTGGTTCCCATCGGCTATGCTGCCGAACCTCGTAAAGATGCAGGTCGCCTGCCTCTCTCTGCAAACGTCTTTGTCGATCGCGTGACCAATCCCTACAGTGGTTAATCGCGCGCTTGCTCCCTTGTTAACTCTTCTACACCTGTCTATAACAGAGGCTCATCATGTCTGACAAGAATGCCAAAGTTTGGTTGATTACAGGCAGTTCCACTGGTTTTGGGCGATCGCTCGCCGAAGCCGTACTCCAGCATGGCGATCGTGTGGTTGCCACTGCCCGCAAACCAGAACAACTCAACGACCTGATTGAGCAGTATCCCGAAGCTGCTAAAGCCATGCGGCTCGATGTCTCGAACCCACAGGAAGTGCGAGATGCCATAAAAGCTACTCTTGATGCTTTTGGGCAGATTGATGTGCTGGTCAACAATGCAGGCTATGGCGCAGTGGGTGCCATAGAAGAAGTGAGCGACGACGACATTCGCCGCCAGTTTGAAACCAATGTCTTTGGTGCGCTCGATCTTATACGGGCGTTGCTGCCCACCTTCCGGCAACAGCGGAGCGGTCACATTCTTAATCTCTCGTCAGTCGGTGGCTTCGTATCTTTTGGGGCTTCCGGCATCTATTGCGCCACCAAGTTTGCCCTCGAAGCAATCTCTGAAGCGTTGGCAAAGGAAGTTGCAGACTTAGGCATTAAGGTGACAATCATCGAACCCGGTGCCTTTCGGACTGACTTCAATGGGCGATCCCTGGCAGCGCCAGACAACCTTATGGATGACTACGCCTCTACCAGTGGTGCAATGCTCCAATGGCTCAAAGAGATGGATGGCAAACAACCAGGCGATCCGGCTAAAGCAGCGGCTGCCATGATCCAGGTCGTGGAAAGCGAAAATCCACCGTTACGTCTGGCGCTAGGAGCCGATGCCGTCAGCGCGATCAACGCCAAGCTAGAGTCGGTAAAAGCCGAACTGGATGCCTGGAAAACGGTCAGCATCGACACTGCGTTTGAAGGTGCTACCGTCAGCGCGATCGGTGGTTAG
>JBBSHC010000211.1:0-6348 GCA_038253425.1 Leptolyngbyales cyanobacterium
AAACACATTTGCCAGCAGTACAGCGTTACTGGCAGGTCCCAGCGGACGCACCGGATACGGGTTAGCGGTGACAGTGCCACTTTGCAAAAGCTGAATAAAGCGGCTGACCGTCATGTAAGCAGGCGCATCAAACCGCTGGCTGCGGCGGAGTCTGCCGTCAACCTCCCAGTAATGCTGCGCGGCTTCCATTAACTGACGTAGCGCCGATAGTTGCTCAAAGGGAAGCGAACCACCCCCCAATAGGAAATGCTGGATGGCGCGATCGAGCAACACCACCGCATTGGGGATCAGCCGTTGTTCAAGCTGAGCCTGCTGCGTTTCAATCCACTGCACGATCGCTTGATAAGCACTGCTGGCTTGATAGCCCAAGCGATCCCACCGGGGAAAGGTGGTGGCAGGTAACAGGCGTGGGCGATCGGGGTGGGGCGCAAAGCAATAGTCAGCCAACAAGCCAGCGCGAACAGGGTCGATCAGCAAGGAGGGATGAGAGAGGGTGGAGGGTGGAGTTGGTTCTGGCTGCTGTAGCTGGCTCCCCTGCTGACTGCTGACTGCTGACTGCTGACTCAACACAACTAACATTTCGGCGATCGACGTGCGATCGACCAGCCGACCCAGACCGGGATACACCAGAGTCAAGAGGGTCAACAACGCACGAATGATCGGAGCGCTGGTGAGCGGACGCTGATCATTAAGGGATTCAACGGGAATTTGCTGCTGGGTGAGCATCTCGCTCAGGCTATAGCGAGCGATCGCATCGACACCGGGACCAATTACAGCAAGATCGCGGGGCTGCACCTGGTTTGCTCGCACTGCCTCAATGATCACTTCTGCTGTTCGACGCAGCAGTTGAGCACGCGAAGTCGTCTGAATCACCTGCACCGACTCTGGCAAGCTGGCAAAAAAAATCGGATCCATTACCAGATTGACGATCGACTCGCCCAGTGCGTCACCCAGACTTTGAACAGGATGCTCCGTCAACGTTTCCACGCGGCAGCGATCGGCTAACCCCGCTAAATACGCTGGATCGGCTCCCAACCCTTGACGAATCGCGCCATCAGGATTGTAAGTAAACACGGCATGGGCGTGGGCATCCAGCAACGCATCCAATAAAGGACGAGCGATCGCAGGGTATTCATCCACATCATCAGCCAGCACCATCTGGTACCGCCGTGCCAAATGCTGTCGATACGTCGGGTTTGGCAATAAGTACTGCCAATAGAGTCCGGCAATGATGCCGTAGGTCAGCAATCCTTGACCCAAACACCAGTCTTGCCAACGTTGCAGCAGTTCGCCCACATCGGCATCGGGAAGAGGCAGCGAGTCCGGTTGCCCAGCCAATCCTTGTTCCAGTATGGTCGGTATATCGGCTAACGGGATACCTGCCAACGACGCAAGCTGTAGCAAGTCCAATAAGCGTCGCACCAGCCGCACTTCGGTAATAGCCGACTGCTGTCCGATCGCTCGGTCTAAATCCGATCGCCAGAGTTGCGTTGCCCAAGCTTGTTCATTCTCCGGTGCCAACCGTACTGGAAACTGGGCTTTTAGGTTAAGCTGCTGAATCAACAACGACCAGAACAGCATCACTTCATCTTGAAAAAAGCCGAGCGGCGTGGTGGAGTGAAAGGGCATCTTGCCTTGAGTGGCAGCAGTCAGGCGATTGACCAGCTCAATCCGGTTGTCACCGATCGCTGCAAACACTAAAACTCCAGGCATTTCTACAGGAGCCGTGAGGGAAGGACGCAAAGACGCCGCCGTAGAAGACGATGCTGTAGACGAGGCCCCAAGAGATACAACCGCATCCCCGCGCACCTGTTTACCTGTAACCCTCTTGCGTTTGACATCAGACTGCACCCACGCGCAAAATTGGTTCACCAAGTAAGCCGTCTTGCCGCTACGTGTTGCGCCTATTATCCAAATCGGTTCACCACTCACCAATTCTTCTCTATTGATTTTGTTAAAATTGCTTAGCGTTCTTACTTTAGCGTCATACGATAGGTTTGATCAGTAGGCATTTAGAGTATCAGGGCTTGATAGACGGTCTTTGATACTTCGTACCACTCTGTACTTACTTGTGTCATGCAAACAACAATTTGGACAAAGCTGAAGCAGTCTTTAAATGCTGCCAGACTATGGTACGAGGGAACTCCAGAGCGGGCACTCGATCAGGCATACGATGCAGCGCTGATGATTCGATCGCTAGAGGATGAACATTTTGACGGCAACCCGATCGCTACGGATTCTGACAAATATGGCACCAATTCTAGCGCTGTGTTTCAAGAAGAGCTAAGAAAATGCCTTAAAATCGCCACGCTTCGGCTATCTGAATTTAAAGCGAGTCGCTTCGTTTTTAACACCGCCGACACATCTGCCAATGCCCGTGCTGGTGCGGCATCGCTTGCTAATCGTGAGCGATCGGCAATCATTTTAGAAAAGCTTAAATTTATTGATACCGTCCTTGAAAAATATCAGCCCCAAAAAACAGCAGCACTATCATTAGTACCTGTTGAACAAAATGGAAGCGCACAGTCGCTCACCAGCACCACCGTCAACACGGGTAATCAGCGGCTGAGCAACGGTCAAACGGTCAACCAACTGTATCATCGAGCAGAGGTGCCATCGGATGATGATGGCGGCATTTTTGAGAAGTCGGGTGTGTTGCCCCGCACGATCGCCAGTACTCTGGGTCGCATCAAACGAGACTTAGATCCAAATTCTGAACAGCAAGTTGTACGAAATTTTCGGACGAACAAAGCAAAAACGCAGCTTGCCATTCGCTTTCTTTTAATTCTCATTGCTGTGCCATTGCTTGCCCAACAACTGTCAAAAGTTGTGCTTATTGGTCCGATTATTGATACCTTTCGATCACCAGCCGTCGTTGAACCGTTTCTTAATTTCGAGCTGCAAGAAGAAGCACTGCAAGAGCTGCAAACGTACAAAGAACGGCTTGAGTTTGACTTCTTGCTCGGTAAAGTTCCCAGTCTTTCGGATGCTAGCGGCAGCGATCGTCTCGGCGAAAAAGAATTAACGGGGACACGCCAAAACTCTAAAGAATCGACCAGCAAACCGCTGCCAAAAGGGTTAACAAAAGTAGAGCAAGAGGAAATCATTGAAGGCAAGCTCAAAGAAAAAGCTGAAGAAATCAAACTCGAATACAGTCGAGTGAGTTCCGATGCGATCAAAAACGTCTTTGCTGATTTGTTTTCGCTGGTTGCCTTTGCCGTTGTAATTGTCACAAATCGCCGTGGGGTAGCCGTTCTCAAATCGTTTATTGATGAAATGGTCTATGGTTTAAGCGACAGTGCCAAAGCCTTTATCCTCATTCTGTTTACCGACATCTTTGTAGGCTTTCACTCGCCTCACGGCTGGGAAGTTTTACTCGACAGCCTATCCAAGCACTGGGGCTTACCAGCCAATCACGATTTTATTTTCCTGTTTATTGCGACCTTTCCAGTTATTTTAGACACCATTTTCAAATACTGGATTTTCCGTTATCTCAACCGCATTTCACCATCGGCAGTAGCCACGTATAAGAACATGAACGAAACTTGATGCAGGCACCTTTAACAGAGTGAGCAACCATCCTGCATCGGTTCCCATGCTCGTACGCAAGTATCGACAAAAATGAGGAACACCGATTCTAGATGTCCCTCATTATCGCTTTTTTGGATTCAGTACTAAGATTCAGGGTGCCAGCGATGGACTGACGGGGGAATTTGTTGGCGCTGCTGGCGTCATTGGAGTCGAGGAATTGCTTGACGGCATGGTGTTGCCCGTTGAGCCAGGAGTAACATTCAAACCGCCAGTAGGAGCAAAGGGCAAGAAGGTTGGGTCTACTTCTCGGGGGAAGTAGCTGGCATCAATACAGGAATCTAGCGCTTTTGCAGGCGGGATTTTGGCGGACTTGTTTAAGCCCACCACGCAGTCCGAATAACGATTTGGCAACAGACTACGGCGGCAGCTATCAAGCACATCCGCAGCCGTACTGTCGCTCATGGCACGACGGATATCGACCACGCAGGTTGCCATTTCTTTGGGTCTGCGGACTTGACGACAGGCAGTGAGGGCGTCAGCCGCCGCGATCGTGTTGCCGTTTGCGATCGTGTTGCCGCTGATTACACTGACACACTGCGCCAAATCTCTGGGGAAATAGGCTCTAGCACAGGCTGAAGCAGCCTCTTCGGACGTAATCTTGGTACCCAGCAAATCGGTGGTGCAACGTTCGTAGTCGTTAGCAGCGATCGCTGAAGGGATGGGCACCACAACTGCAAACAGACCCGCAACGATGCCGACACCGACAAGATTTTTCATTAACGTGACACCGTTTACCCGTGGAATACCAGATTGAGCGTTTAGTCGATTGCTTTGAACGTTCACAGATTCAGGGGGTTGGAGGGTTATCGCTTGCATGATACAAGTTTTCCGCGTTTGCTTCAAACACCATTGTCCGTAGTGACCGATGCAAAGATTACAAGTTTGTCATCAAATTCACTACCCTGAATCTACTACAGTGATAAGGGTATAAGAATCCGTTTATCAGCCCAGAGGATACCCCGGCATGCACCTGAGTGAATTGACCCACCCAAACCAGTTGCACGGTCTGTCAATCTATCAACTCCAGCAAATTGCGCGTCAAATTCGTGAAAAGCACCTGCAAACGGTAGCGACCATCGGTGGACACTTAGGTCCCGGTTTAGGTGTAGTTGAGTTAACGTTAGCCCTTTACCAAACGCTTGACCTCGATCGCGACAAAGTAACCTGGGACGTTGGACACCAGGCGTATCCTCACAAGCTCATTACAGGGCGGTATGCTCGCTTTCATACCCTACGCCAAAAGGACGGCATTGCAGGCTATCTAAAGCGCTGTGAAAGTAAATTTGACCATTTCGGTGCGGGTCATGCGTCTACCAGCATCTCTTCGGCATTGGGGATGGCACTGGCGCGCGATCGACAGGGTGAGAACTATAAAGTCGTCGCGGTAATCGGCGATGGTGCCCTGACGGGTGGCATGGCATTAGAAGCGATTAATCACGCAGGACATCTACCCAAAACCAACCTGCTGGTGGTGCTCAACGACAATGAAATGTCCATTTCGCCTAACGTCGGCGCGATTCCCCGTTACCTCAACAAAATGCGGCTAAGCGCGCCTGTACAGTTCATTTCCGAAAATCTGGAAGAGCAGTTTAAGCACCTGCCGTTCGTTGGCGAGTCTCTTGCCCCTGAACTGGGTCGCGTCAAAGAAGGCATGAAGCGCTTGGCGGTGCCTAAAGTCGGTGCGGTGTTTGAAGAACTGGGCTTTACCTACGTGGGACCGATCGACGGTCACAATCTAGAAGAACTCATCGCCACCTTTCAGCAGGCGCACAAGCATCCGGGTCCCGTACTCGTTCACGTCGCTACCACGAAGGGCAAAGGCTACGAAATCGCCGAGAAGGATCAAGTCGGCTACCATGCTCAGTCACCGTTTAACTTAGCCACTGGTAAAGCCGTTCCCTCCAGCAAGCCCAAGCCACCCAGCTATTCAAAAGTGTTTGGCGATACGTTGACCAAAATTGCCGAGAACGACCCTAACGTCATTGGCATTACCGCTGCGATGGCGACTGGAACGGGACTGGATATCTTGCAGAAGAAATTGCCCGATCAGTACATTGATGTGGGTATTGCGGAACAGCACGCAGTCACGTTGGCTGCTGGTATGGCGTGTGAAGGTATCCGTCCCGTTGTCACGATCTATTCCACCTTTTTGCAGCGGGCGTTTGACCAGATTATCCACGATGTCTGCATCCAAAATTTGCCCGTTTTCTTCTGCATCGATCGCGCTGGCATTGTCGGCTCAGATGGACCCACTCACCAGGGTATGTATGACATTGCTTACCTGCGCTGCATTCCCAACATGGTGCTGATGGCTCCGAAGGATGAAGCCGAACTCCAACGCATGATCGTCACAGGCATTCAGCATACGGGACCGATCGCCCTTCGCTATCCGCGCGGAAACGGCTACGGTGCCGCCCTGATGGAAGAAGGCTGGGAACCACTGCCGATCGGCAAAGGTGAAATTCTCCGCAATGGTGATGATGTACTGCTGCTGGGCTACGGTTCGATGGTCTACCCTTCCATGCAGGTTGCCGAAATTCTCAGCGAACACGGCATCGAAGCCACTGTTATTAATGCTCGCTTTGCCAAACCGCTGGATACCGAACTCATTCTCCCCCTGGCACAGCGCATCGGTCGGGTTGTCACACTGGAAGAAGGCTGTCTACCTGGAGGCTTCGGGTCCGCGATCGCTGAGGCACTTCTTGATGCTGACATTGCTGTCCCACTTACCCGCATCGGTGTGCCTGATAAACTCGT
>JBBSHC010000212.1:0-6345 GCA_038253425.1 Leptolyngbyales cyanobacterium
CAGGCACAACAGCAGTAACGAACGGTGCGATCGCCACTATGCGATCATTCTTGCTGCGGGAGCATCGACTCGCATGGGCATTTGCAAAGCCTCGTTGCCGTGGTGCAATGGCAACACACTCCTGTCCTACCAGGTTGAGCAATGCTTGCAGGCTGGCATGACGCCGATCGTGGTTCTGGGTCCACACAATGCTCAGCGCCAGCAGGACTGTCCACCCGCTACTTCGATCGTGATTAATCCTGACCCCACTGCTGGAAAAACTCACTCGATTCAGATCGGTCTAGCACAGGTGCCCACCAACTGCGGCAGCGTCACCCTCATTGCGGTAGACCAACCCCGCCCCAGTGGGCTTTACCAGAGGCTGCTGCAAGCCCACTGTTCAACCGCCAGCCTCATTACAGCACCGATGTATCAGGGGCGTATGGGGCATCCGCTGCTCTTTGCCAATGCCATGCTGCCTCACCTGCATCAGATTCGTGAAGAAACTCTGGGTATTCGTCAGCTTGTCACCACGTTTGCCGCACAAATTCAGCAGGTACAATTCGACACGCCGCAAATTTTGATCGATCTCAACACGCCTGAGCGGTATCAGACGCATTTGCAGCAAGCGGTGGCGCAAGCCTGTTCGACAGAACGTATCGCTCTTACCCTACCGTCACTACTTACCCCACCGTTACCACTACACCCTTGCTTTCCACCAAAACCCGATTAAGCGTACAAAGCGCGTAGGTTCCTGGTACTACTGTCACCGTTGTCGTAGCAAGAGGTAAAAGCTGGGAGAGTTTCCAGGTATCGCCCTGTTTTTGGTAGAGCGACCAACCGCGAATCGCTGTAGTGCTGGCATTCCAGGCTAGTTTACCGTTACTTGCTCGTACACCTGTAGGAAGGACAGGCAAGGCAACCTCTAACCAGGACATAGACGGCGGTAAGGCGAGATCAGCGTAGGTTTCAGTGCGGAAGCGATCGCTCACACTCTGGTAATTAGCAGCCAGCGATCGGGTGCTAAAAAACACGTTGCCAAGTGCTAGTTGTGGCATGAGTTGTCGGGTCAGCTCAATCTGGTGGAGAATTTCGGCAAGATCCCATTGGTTGCTGCTCAGCGCTCCAAGATTATTGCCGGGATAAAGGTGACGCTGCTTGGGGTTATTTTCCGTCCACCAGCGTAGTAAGACGGGATAGCTTTGCGCGATCGCATCACTACGCCAGTACAGTTGGGGCGAAAGATAGTCAACCCACCCTTCCTGTAGCCACTTGAGCGAATCAGCATAGAGCTGGTTGTAGGCATCCAGTCCTTGAATCTGGGGCGGTTGACCGGGACGATAAATGCCAAAGGGGCTGATACCAAATTTGACGTGCGGTTTTGCTGCCCGAATGCCCGTAGCAAGGCGCTGAATCAGACGATTCACGTTGTCGCGTCGCCAGTCTGCCAGTGCCAGTGTGCCGCCCCCGGCTTGATAGCCCTGGTAGGTCTTGTCATCGGGAAACGTTTGACCTGCGATCGGGTACGGGTAGAAATAGTCATCCAGGTGAATGCCGTCCACATCGTAACGCCGCACGACATCCAGAATGACGTTATAGGTTCGGTCTTGCACCACCGTAGCTCCGGGGTCCATCCAAAGCTGCTTGTCCCAGCCATACACAACGTCGGGATTAGTCACGGTCAGGTGTGGACGGACGTTCACTGTGCGCTCGGAGGTACGGGCACGGTAGGGGTTAAACCAGGCATGAAGTTCAATGTTTCGCTGGTGTGCTTGCGCGATCGCAAACTCTAGCGGGTCATAGAACGGCTCTGGGGCTTTGCCTTGAATGCCCGTTAGCCAATTGCTCCACGGTTCCAGGGAGGAGGCATACAGCGCATCACCTTCTGGACGCACCTGCAAGATGAGAGCATTCAAGTTCGTTGCCTGCATTTGATCCAGGATGGCAAGTAGTTCTGCCTGTTGCTGTTGCACGGATAGCCCTGGCTTAGACGGCCAATCACCGTTCCAGACCGTTGCCACCCACGCCGCCCGAAATTCTCGTCGATGCGACATTGCCAGCGTCACGACAGGGGGCACCCACTGCACGATCGCTGTCGATGCGATCGCGGGCACCTTTTCCAGTGACACCAGACATTGATAAATAAACGCGCAAATCTCTGCACGGGTAGCAGGCTGAGTCGGTCGTAGTCGCCGCACGTCCGGATAATTCACCACAATGCTGTTTGCTGTCGCCGATGCGATCGCGCCCGTTGCCCAGACAGGCACTTGCGTACTATCTTGGTAAAGCTGCGCCAGTGGGACTATTTCTGAGGTCGTCAAACCTACTCCGCCCACTAAAGACGCGATCGCCTGCACTCTAGAAATGGTTTCCGTAGGGCGGAACTGTTGTCCCGGATAGCCCGACAAAAAGCCACTCTCGTAGGCGCGTCGGATCGCTGCTGCTGCCCAGTGATTCGCTGGCACATCCACAAAAGGCACATACGGACGCTTGCCAGGCGGACTAAAGGCAGATTGCAACACGGCTGCAAATTCTGCTCGACTCATGGCGCGCTCTGGACGAAACGTCCCATCCTCAAACCCTCGAACGATGTTGCGCTGCGCTAAACCTTCGATAAATGGTCGCGCCCAGTGAGTTTGGGTATCTTGAAAACGAGAGAGCGATGTAACCATGTACTCAGCCAATAAGACGTACGCATCTGGTGGAGAAGAATCCGACTAGAGACGGTGAAACTCAAAACTTAGAATACTGCTAAGTCAATCACTAGAGGGCACTCAACTAAAAGGATGTTTAAGCTGACGATCGCTGCAAACGTTCAACCGTAAAGCTAAATTGATGCACTTATAGCCATAGCCGTTAGGACGGGGTGCAGGGGTGGCACCCCTGGCTGGGGGCATTGCCCCCACACCCCCTTTGATCCCAATGTCCTACAGCCGTTATCAGATCAGTAAGCCACAGCCGGATCAATACCGGTATGGGGTGTAGGGTGTGGGGTGTGGTGAATGCAAATGCAAACCGCTGTAAGCTCTGTGGCGGCAGCTATAAATGATCGATCGCTGATCGATGTTTGCCTGAAGGCTATAAAAAATAATGTCACGCATTGCAGTCGGCACCGGGCAGCGTTCAGTCGTTTGTTACCAGCACCTTGCTGCTTGCCAGGTCAAACATGTGCTTATAAAGAGCCGTTAGATCAGGGGTAAAAACACAGCACTATCTCACGCTTATCAGACCGTGTTGAGTTTTGCCAGAATTTAGCCCTCAGCACGACAGTCGCTCGATTTGTCAACAGGTACCTGTTCAAATCCAGTTAATGCTGCGTAGCCACTTCCAAACTCCGGTATGTCGTCTGACGAGAATACCTTGGCTCTGCTCTTTGGCGATCGTCATAAGCTCATTCGTGGTGAAACTGTAGCCGAGTTGCTCTGTGATCTTTAAAAAATCATCTGGATTGGTCACGCCTTCAAACCGATCGCGCAACGTTTCGTCGTAGGCAACCGCTTCAAGAAATCGATTCGCACTTTCTATAGACATCCCTGGGTCTCCTTCTGCTATGGCACTCCTACCCAAATTCACGGTAGTTCTTAACGTATACTGCCCTCAATTCTGCTTGTCTTAGCAATGTACGATCGAAGAATTTCGGTCGCCGATCAGGAGGGGCTGCTTTGTCATAGCGATCGAGCGCCTGTACGATCGTACCGCTAAATCAGTTGCGAAAC
Source organism: Leptolyngbyales cyanobacterium (assembly GCA_038253425.1). Lineage (GTDB taxonomy): Bacteria > Cyanobacteriota > Cyanobacteriia > Leptolyngbyales > Leptolyngbyaceae > Stenomitos. The sequence goes on from JBBSHC010000212.1 coordinate 3,696, forward strand.
GGCTTGAATGTGTATCAGGATCCCCCAGTTTTATGGCTGGGTGCATCATCTGACAGGGCAAGCAGCTCAATAATGCACTCGAATTGGAAGTTGTCGGTTAGTTCAACGATGGCATTTTTGAGGGCTGTTTGATGCAGCGGCAGTTGGTTCAACAGTGCGAGAATCTGCGAATCGCTGCCTGCCAAAGCCGCACGGTGTAGCTGTGTTTTCCACACCTCCGGTAGCTCACCCATGTTCGCTTTCAGATCAGGTTGAGCCAGCGATCGGGTCTGTTTGTCGTTAAGCGAAGGCAATGTATGCGAATCGTCTGTCTGGTCATAAAGGTAGCGCACACCTAAATACTGACCGATTTTAGACAATAGTGCATGTCGCTGAAAAGGCTTGCTAATAAAATCGTCACAGCCAGCAGCAATAAAGGTTCGTCGTTGTTCGGAAAAAGCACTGGCTGTCAGCGCAATAATGACGGTTTTGTTGCCTTGAGGTTCAGCTTTGATGCGTCGTGTCGCTTCCAACCCGTCCATAATGGGCATTCGCATATCCATCAAGATCAGGTGCGGTTGCCATTCTCGCCAGCAATCGATCGCGGCTTGACCATTTTCCGCTTCCTGCAACTCAAAGCCTTGCAGGCAAAGCATCTCAGAGAGCAAGTAACGATTGGTAAGATTATCCTCAGCAATGAGAATGCGGCAGGTTGGCTGATTGGGGGCTAAGCCGATGATCGTTTGCGCGCTGGGTTGAAACAGAGGCGGTGCCATTGAGTGAGCGCACTGGACTGGAATCTCAAAGCAAAAGCGGCTACCCACATCCAGTGCGCTGGTGACGGTGATTTCACCCCCCATTAACTGCACAAACTTTTGGCTGATCGCCAGCCCCAGACCTGTACCTTCAAACGACTTTAACCCGGTGCTTGTTTGCTCAAATGGCTTAAAGAGTTTAGTCCATTCCTCGCGTGCAATGCCTTCGCCAGTATCTTCTACAGCAAAGTTAAGGGTCAGCGACGACGTATGCGTGACGGGTGTATAAGCTGTTATTTGCCTTATTGCGACTGAGGCTGGCTGCTCAACCACCGCTACCTGCAAAGTGATGCTGCCCTGGTTGGTGAATTTAATGGCGTTACTTAAAAGGTTAAGCAATACTTGCCGGAGTTTTCCTTCATCAGCGATCACATAGCGGGGCACTGCCTCGGCATAGTCAACGACCAACTGTAAGCCTTTGGCAGCGCAACGCAGTTGAAAAATTGCCTTGAGACTAGCCAAAAGACTGTAAAGATCAAAGCGATCGTTTTCAAGGGCAATCCGCCCTGCTTCAATCTTCGACATCTCTAAAACATCATTGATCAGCTTGAGTAAATGTTCGCCGCTGCGGTTAACGATGCCGATGTGTTCGTGTTGAGGTGGCGTTAAGGACGAGTCGGCAGACAGCAGTTGGGTAAAGCCCAGTACCGCATTGAGGGGAGTCCGCAGTTCATGACTCATGTTTGAGAGAAATTCGCTTTTAGCACGGTTGGCAGTATCTGCTGTTTCTTTCGCTTGTTTTAGTACGACTGCCTGTTGTTGTGTTTGGGCAAATAGTTCTGCCTGCTGCACGGCAACGCCTAACTGGTCGCTAATTTGTGACATGATGCGAGTTTCAGCCTCTTGCCACTGACGGGGACCAGAGTTTTGGTAAGCTGCCAGTAACCCCCACAGTTGACTGCCACAAAAGATGGGAAAAATGACATAAGCGCGTGCCTGCAACGATTCAAGAAAGTTGAGATAGCACGCATCAAAGCCTGCTGCGTAAACGTCTTGGACACAACAATAACTAGCCCTTTGACGGTAAAATCCGCCTTCATGGGTTTGCAAATAAGTATCCCGAATGAGCACTTCTGTACCGCTATCCAGCCGTTTGACAAGACAGTTTGCTTCGTCTACTACCACTTTTGTTAGGCCTACATCGTTCATGCGAAACGGCACGACCACATTCCAACCGTCTGCAACTGACTCTGCAACAATCTTGCCGCTCCAGTCTGGGTTAAAGCGGTAGATGAGGGCGCGATCGCATCGGATTGCCTGCCGCAGTTCTTTGGTTGTCGTGCCAAAAATGTCAGCTAAATCTAAACTTTGACGCATCCGCAGAATTACACGTGGGAGGGCTCGCTCTCCTTCTGCCATGTGCTGCAACTCGGCTTCTGCCGCAATTCTTTCCTGAATTTCGGTTCCCAGCGTCGTGTTGACTTTAACCAGTGCTGTCGTGCGTTCTTCAACTCGGAACTCTAGTTCTTGATAAGCCTGATTACGTGCTTGCTCCGATCGCTGACGCTCCAGTTCAGCCGCAGCCCGGGCAGCAAAGACCCTCAAAATGGCGATCATGGTGTCATCTTCTGTCATTTTGGACTTGCTAAACAGGCAGAGATTGCCAATAACCTGCCCAGAGGTACTCATAAGCGGTATACCCAGATAGCTCTCTGCACACATCTTGATCAGTAGCGGATTTTCAGGAAAGCGCTCACGTAAAGCATCCGGGTAGCAGCGCAGTTCCGCACCTTGAATCACCGTGCCACATGGAGTACCAGCCGACTCAAAGGTGATATTTTCCATCAAACCTTGCTCAAACCACACTGCTAATGTTTTGAGCTGCTCTGGTGAATCGTTTACGTCTTCTGACACCA
>JBBSHC010000213.1:0-6336 GCA_038253425.1 Leptolyngbyales cyanobacterium
GCATTTTTACTAATGGGTTTTAGTGGAGGAGACTACAGAGCGAGTGAGCGTTTAGCGAACGGTAAAATGTTGCTTACACTGTGGCTGAGGGCTTTGCATATTCCTGTAGGAGACTCTAATGGCGCGATCGCTGGCTACTAGCTTTCATCCATAGCCAACGAACCAGCTATGCAGCGCTATAGAGCTTGCCCTGTGCTTACTGCACTATTTTTTTACCTTGCCGCTTTTCACTTTCCCGCTATTTTTAGCGTTACTTTTACTCGCATTTGCAGGCTTCTCATTGCTACTGCGAACGGGGCGATCACCGCGACGCTCTTGTTCACGCCGACGTCGATCGCGCCATTCAACGATTGTCAAATAACCAATGCCCCCGCTGACGACTACCATCAGCCCGAAGGCAACGAGAACCAAACTGTTAAAAACCGAAGTTTCCACGATTGTGCTACCAACTTAAAAGCCGTTGCGACCCCAAACCACCAATGAAATGGAGAACGTAAAGACGACCAACAGTGCGACCCAACCTAACGTCACAATATCCATGAGCGTATGAGCGTTACGAAACTACTTCAAAACTGATCATAGTTCAAAGTTGTACCTGGATACGGACGGTAGTGAATTAGTGAGTGAAAGGATTGGCGAATGAGTGGGTTAATGAGACGATACGGAAAGGCGGCGGTAAGACTTATCAAGGGGACAATGAAAGCGCTCACCGCTCTGCAAGCTCAAAGCTGGAACTCAGATCCTTCGCCTATGACTGCTTTAACAGAACATGATGAACCGAGAGACGCGATCGCGCCATCAAAGGTGATAAATTCTCACGATGCGATCGATCTGGCTGAACGAATTGAATCAATCAAAGCTGGCGTTGTCGGTGCGTTGACGGCTGGTTTGGCGTTTAGCGCGACTCAATACATTCATCGTGTTTGGTTTGCATCTAACCTGGTTGACTCCGTGCCGTTGCCAGCGGGTGTCAATGGAATGTGGCTTGCTAATGCGTTCCTTCGTGACGGCATCCCTGTAGTCATTGCGGCACTTTCTGGCTTTCTTTTTGGCATCACCTATCGCTACGTCATTCGTCAAGACCGCAATCTGCATCTCCGCTCTGGTGCAGTGCTGGCGTTTGGGTTAGTGCGGGGACTGGCACAAATTGATGAACGGTTGCATACCCCCACCTCTTTGCTGGCGTTAGGTTGGCTGGGCATTGAAAGCCTGCTGCTGTTTGCCTGTGCTCGTATTGCGTTGGACTGGGCACTGTCGCAGGGTTGGGTGAGACCGTTTGGCATGTTAGCCACTAAGCAAGTGACTGAGCAGCGCCCTCATGCAAGTTAGAAGCGGTAAGACGTAGAGTTGGATGGAGTAAAGGATGCTCTAACCTGTGGCGCTTTGGCGCTTACAAGGCAAAGTCCTCAAAGGTTGGCTGACCAAAGAGCAAGGTGCGATCGACAGCAGAGAGAATTTTGTTCTGCGATCGCTCTGATGTAAGACAACGACAGACTAACGTTGCGACATCGGCACGATGAATTGATCCGGCAACGTTAGGGTTCTCGGTCAGCACGGCACTACCTTTCGGTGATTCTGATTTCAAGCCACCAGGACGAACGATGGTGTAGGTTAGCCCACTGGCAACCAGATGATTTTCCGCCTGTTCTTTTTCTGCCAAGACCGGACCCAGAGTTTCTAACGCTTGGGGTGGCAAGGCAGCCGCACTTTCACCCGTGCCGATCGATGACACCAGGATGAATCTTTGCACTCCAGCCGCTACGGCTGCATCAATCAGGTGCTTGTTGCCTTTGAAATCGGCGCGTTCACCATCCGTCGGCTTGCCACCGAGCGTACTAATGACAGCATCAACGGGTTGTGCGGCGACCAACTCAGCGATCGCAGCCGCATCCAGTGCATCGCCCATAACAACATGGATGCCCATTGCTTCTAGCTCCTGCCTCAGGATGTCCGATCGCAGCAGCGCCACTACATTGACTTCTTGACCGATCAGCTTCTTAGCAATCTCGTACCCGACCCCACGGCTGGCTCCTGCCAAAAAAATTGTTGTCATTGTCTGCTCCTTTCCCTTATCACCCTGTCCATGAGTTTACCTGATCGATTTATGCTGTCTACCTCATGCTGACCGTATTGAGTGACGGGAGCTGTGGGCAAGATTCAATCCTTAAGCAGTGAGCAGCCAGCGAGCGTCGATCGTTTTTTTTGCTGACCGCTGACCGCTAATAGCGGACCAATGATTTACGGCTCAAATTAGGCTTGTTACAGCAGGCGTAGCTGTGTTTCTTGTGGTGTGACCAACTCTTCTCGGAATGCCTCTGTTGCTGCCAAGACGGCGCTTGTCTCTGCTTGGTGCAGCCACAGGTGTTCTTCTTCTGCCAACAAACTCTGAGCTGCCTCTAGCATATCGGTTTCGATATCCTGCAAGTCCTCTCGGTTGACGAGGTAGGCTTTGAGGGCATCCAGGGGTGTGATGCCGCTACCAACGCCCAGTTCGGGTAGACGAGCGCGCGAAAACTGGCTCACGACTTCAGGATGGATGGTATAGCTATGAGCGTTACTGAGTGCCTGATGCACTATAGCTGTGTCGATCGCGTCTAGTTGGTGCGATCGGGCGTGGTAGATCAGTCGCACTACTGCATCGTGAATCAACGCTGGCTTTAAAGCCTGAAGTAGATCGATCTGAGGCGTTTCTGATTCAGCCAGGTTTACCTCGATCGTGCGAAAGGCGCGTACCGGAAGAGGACAGAACTCAAAGCTCGTCTGTCCTTTTTCCAGCGCAATTAGCACAAAGCCCTTGTCTTCTTTTTCTTCGCTGAAATCGACGCGCTCGATGCTGCCGGGGTAAACGATCGGTGGGTTTTCGCAAAGTACCTGATGGCGGTGGACGTGCCCCAATGCCACATAGTCGAAGCAGTCCCGCGAGAGTAGCCCTAGCGGAACAGTGAAGCCTTTGCCCACTGCCAGAAAGCGCTCGGCACCGAAGCGGGCATTGTCTGCCATGAGGTGTGCCAGCAAAACGGTGGGAAGCTCCGGGTCGAGGCGACGGATTTCACCTTCCAGGGCAACCCGCAGGCGATCGATTAATAGCTGACCGACTTCACCCAGCGATAGCCCTTCGGTATCGGGTCTTGTTAACAAAGCCGATCGCGTCAGCCAGGGTAAGGTTACTACCTGTACGGGACCATTGCGCGTTTGAATGCGATGGGTTTCCAGCCGATCGCCGACGACAAAGCCCGGTACCGCCAGCGTCCGATAAATGGATAAACTCGCGCCGCCTTGCCCTTGAGCGTGTTGGTCGTGGTTGCCTACCAGCAGCACTGCCGGAATTTGCGCGGCGACCAGACGTTGAAACTGGCTGGCAAAGGCTTGCTGCACGATCGGCGGTGGCGTGGCATCGGGAAAGGCATCCCCACCGAAGAGAAGGAGATCGACGGGTTCGGCGATCGCGCGATCAATGCAGCGCCCCAACGTGGCAACAAAATCCTCCAGGCGTGAATTTAATCCCGTTTCAGGGTTGACTCGCCCGTGGGAAAACCCGCTGCCCATGTGGATATCTGACAGGTGAAGAATTTTGATCACGCAATTCGCTTGAAATAGCTGATGGTTGTTGCTATCCAGTGTAGAACCATCGACTCAAGATAGTACAAAACTATTAGCTGAATGCAGAACGATTCAGTTAACGCACAATTCAGCTAACGCAACATGGCAAGCCGGATGATGCTACTAAACCAGCGATCGGGCAGCAGTTTGCGTAACAAGAGCAAGGCTCCAGCATTACCGCCAGCCGGATAGCGCAACCGCCGAGAGCCATCTGTTGCTGCCTGATAAATGACCTGTGCCGTTACCTCCGGTGGTGATCCAGTAGTGCCGGTGCCCATATTTTTGATCGTTGCCATGACCTTTGCAACAAAGGCATCGTATGCTGTCAGTCCTGGCATACTGGCAAGGTCTGCCGATCGCTCGTAAAAATCCGTTTTGATTGGACCCGGTTCAATGATTTTGACGCGAAGATTAAACGGCTCCAGTTCATATTGCAGCGATTCTGAAAAGCCCTCTACTGCCCACTTTGTCGAGTGATACAGGCTGTAAAGCGGGAAACCCATGTGCCCACCAATGGAAGACACATTCATGATGATGCCCGTTTTCTGCGCCCGAAAATGAGGCAAGAGCGATCGCGTGACTGCCATCAAGCCAAAAACGTTTGTGGCAAACTGGCGCTCAATCTGCTCCACACTGCACGCCTCAAAGGCACCGATTAAGCCATAGCCTGCGTTGTTGACCAGCACATCGATCGAGCCAAATCGCTGCAACGCTGCCTCGATCGCTTGCTGAATTGATTCTGAGTTGGTCACATCTAACCGCAAACAGCAAACGTTAGCGAGTGCCGCCAGCGCCGTAGCCTTTTCAGGCGAACGCATTGTTGCTACCACATTCCAGCCCCGCTGCTGAAATAAAAGCGCCGTTGCATAGCCGATGCCCGTCGAAGCACCCGTAATCAGAATGGTTTTAGTCATGAAGGGAAAGGGGAGAAGAGGAGTTTTGAGTGGAAACAGTTGTTAGTTGTCAGAAGGAGCCAGAAGTCAGAAGTGCAGAATAAACCATTCAAATCTCCCCGTGCCTTCTCTGCACCCGCTCCTACTCCCTACTCCCTACTCCCGTTCGGCTGAGCGCTTACGTCGAAGCCCACTCCCCATTCGCTTTAGATGTGGATACCACACTCCGTTTTGCCCATACCCCGCCAGCGTCCAGCGCGTTCGTCTTCACCTTCGGCGATCGAGGTTGTGATAGGTTCGTCGCCAATGCTGGGGTAGCCCTGGTCGTGTAGCGGATTGTAGATCACGTCATGCTCAAAGACGTATGCCCAGGTTTCTTTACGTGTCCAGTTGGCGATCGGATTGATTTTGAGGCGTTCTTGCGTATCGAGTTCAAAGATTGGCATATCAGCACGCGTGTTTGCCTGATCACGGCGTCGTCCGGTAATCCAGGCGATCGCGCCCAGGTCTGCTAACCCACGCTGCAATGGCTCAATTTTGGTGACCTGGTGGAACTTGGCGATATCAGCATCCCACAATGCCTCGCCGTACTTAGTAGCAAAGGCTTCGCGGCTATCTGCCTCGGTCGTCTTGTAAACTTTCAAATCAAGGTTGTACAGTGCTTTTGCTTTAGCAACCAGCTCTAGCGTTTGAGGAAAATGGAAGAGCGTATCCAAAAACATCACGGGTACGGGGGTTGCTGGTTTCAGTTCTCGGTAGAAAAGATCGGTAATCAGGATGTCATCAACGTTAAACGCGCTGGTCTGCACCAACCCCGTGGGGATGTTCTCGACGCTCCAGGCAAGAATATCTTTGGGGTGCGCGTTCTCAAAGCGCTGGTTAAGTTTGTTTAGGTCGAGGCTGGTAGGTTGGATCAGCGGTTGCGTAGACTGGGTCATCGTGACGGATTGCCTCAAAGCTTCTGCACTCTCTACGATAGCGAACTAGGGTAACGTTGTGGAAGCACGATCGCAGAGAATCGATCGTGCGATCGCATCACCAACTTGCTAAAACGGCATCGGTCGGGCAATCAACAGCAACAGCAGGAACGACACAACTTGAGTATCAATCTCATTCTTTACAGCAAACCGGGCTGTCATCTCTGCGAAGGGCTGCAAGAGAAGCTCACGCAGGTGCAGAACCTCGATCTGGTGCTGGAAGTGCGCGATATTACCACTCGCGACGACTGGTTTCAGGCGTATGAGTATGAGATTCCGGTGTTGGTGTTAGTGAGGAGTCAGGAGTCAGGAGTCAGGAGTCAAGAGTCAGAAGTCAGAAATCAGAAAGCAAGGGAAACTGTTCAAGATTCAAACCTTTATTCTTCATCCTTTAGCCTTCATCCTTCATCCCTTATCCCTCTCCCTCGTCTGTCTCCACGTGCCACCGTGCTGCAATTGGAACAGATGTTGCGGAAGTATTTAGAGGGGCGATAGGTGGAGAAAAGAGGGAGTGAGAAGGACAAAAGTAAAAGGCTGATGGCTGTAGCTTGCTTCCGCTTTGCGGTGGGCTGAAAGCTGACCGCTACATGAACCCCAAACTTGCTACTTCCTTCGCGTTGCAAAGCTTCGTCCACCCTCTAAGATCTAAGCTTTATAACGGCGCATTGTTTATAGCGTAGAGAGGAAGCCCTGACATGAAGTTGCGAGAGTTGCTGGCGCTGGTTCCCGGAATTTCTCTACCGTCGGATCATGCTGCGTTAGAGATGGCAGTTACAGGGTTGACAACGAACTCCCACGCTTGCAAACCGGGTGACTTGTTTATAGGAATGCCCGGAACGCGGGTGGATGGCGGCGATTTTTGGGCA
>JBBSHC010000214.1:0-6330 GCA_038253425.1 Leptolyngbyales cyanobacterium
GAAACATTTCCCTTCTCTCTGTAGGGACGTTCCATGGAACGTCCCTACAGAGAGAATTGCACCTTATTAAATCCGCGTTCCTACAGGATGTTGCATCGTCGGTCTTACAGCTACTGATCAAGCGACAGCTTTAATGAGCAAGTCATTGATGTTGGGATCGATTGAGAAAACTTGCAGCTTTTCCGAAACCACACTCAGCAGCTTGTAGTTATTCAGAAAGCTCTTACTTAGCCTGTACGTCCCTCGTAAGGAGAATTTGCATCATGGAAGACCAACGATCGCGGCATCACCTACCTTTAGGGCTTGTTGTAGGTTTTTCGGCTCTGGCGCTGGCGACAGGTAGCGCTGTTGCCTGGTTGAGTTGGCAGGGGGCGCACAAGGCTCAGGTTCCAGCACCCGTTGAGCACGCGCAAAGCTCTTCAGAGAAGCAAAATCCACCCGCTATTGCTGCTCCCAATACCGCGCAAACTCACGCAATCGATCGCCCGTCAACGGCAGTAGAAAAAACGCTCCAGGTCTACTGGCTTAGAGCATCTGGTAGCGCGATCGCGCTCAGCCCTAGTGCCGTGACCTTGAGTGCTAGCGATACTCCTGACGCACTTTTAGAAGCCGCAGTTGATGAACTGTTGGCTGGACCCAGTAACGCCGCTGTCACCACAACCATTCCCCGCGATACGAAGCTACGCAGTCTCTCAGTTAAAGGGGATGGGATTCATATCAACCTCTCTCAATCGTTTACAGGCGGCGGTGGCAGCACCTCGATGACCGCCAGGGTAGGACAAATTCTTTACACAGTCACAAGCTTGAATCCCAACGCGAGTGTTTGGGTAGCAGTGGAAGGAAAACCACTAGAAACGCTTGGTGGCGAAGGTCTGATGTTGGAGCAACCGTTGACCCGCGATCGGTTTGATCACGATTTTCCGCTCAAGTAGCTTCCATATTGGAAGCTTCCATATTGGCATACGGGGCGATCCTTAAAGCGATTGACAGATAAGCAAAGCCACATCCTGCTTACTTCTGGCTCCTAACTACTGTTTCTCGATGCTTTCATGCTTGGCTGCGATCGACTATTGCCACTCTTCAGGTTCACTCCATCGGCGTACTTTTGGAAAGCGGTAGAATTCATCGCCATCGTCGTCAACCTCAGGCACTGCCCCAAAAAACTTCACCTGGGTATCAAGATAGCGTTTTGCTAAGGCGGCATCGACTCTAGCGGTTGCTGCTAACTGAATCAAGGAAACACAACTGTTTTCCACGTCCAGCAGTTGATAGAATGCCTGCTCCAGTCGCGTCTGCTGCTGCCGATTCTGAATGACATTTGTGATTGAAACGCCAACCAGTACGCCAAAACCGCTTAAGAAGATCCACTCAAAAATTGCCATGATTTAACGTGAGAGGATGGAAGATTCCTAGGACTTACGCATAAATCCCCGGCTTCTACGATGGGGTGGGCTTTAGGCTGAGTTTTAACCAGAAGTCGGGGATCTAAACATTGCCAGCCCGTAATCCAATCATGTCTCAATTAGAGATGCAGATGGAAGGCTTAAGACAACTACTTTTAGAACCATGCTTCAGTTCTGATTGCCTTCAGAATCGATGAATCTCGAGCGACTATGCGTTTCCGTCTTGCACCCAAGCAAACGTTAAAGCTCTAAAGCGCCCATCCCTCGTCTTAAGCAGTCTGAGCGTTAACTAAGCGCTCTAAACCATCGATCACTTTTGCTGATTCAATTTTGTCTCCAGCTTTCAGTTGCTCCAGCACGTCTTTCCCTTCAATCACGTAGCCAAAGACAGAGTAGCGACCATCCAGCAAGTTGAGTCCCGCTGGCGTTAGCCCTGGCTCAAACAGAAAGAAGAAAAACTGGGAAGAACCGCCATTTGGATCTTCGCCAGGACGTGCCATTGCCAGCGCACCATAGGCAGAAAAGGGGAGCACGGGCAGGTCTTTATACCGTCCGGCGTCTTCTAACGTAATTTCGTAGGTGGGTGCCTCATCCCCTTGTACCAACACTTCCAGGGGAATAGCTCGATATTTTTTTGTTTTAGGGTCGATAAAGCCAACCTCTGCACCTGGAGGATCACCAATTTGCAAGACGTAGGATTCTTCGGCGCGGGTGAAGGATAAGTCAGTATAAAAGCCACGTTGCACTAGATCAACGAAGTTTCCTGCTGTCACTGGGGCACTGTAGCCATCAACCACGGCGGTGACCACGCCTTTGCTGGTAGTAAACTCGATCGTTGCCCGTCCTTTGAGTTGCGGTAAGTTGCTGTAGGCGTCTGGTACTTCAAAAGGAAATGCCTGCACCATGCTTTCTTCGAGCTGTCCCACCAGATCAAGTAATTCCGATCGCTGTTCCCAGGTGGTCGATTTATCTTTGGCATCGACAGCCGCTTGTAACGCAACGACGCCCTCTTTGAGTTGAGCAATGAGGGTTTCGGCAGACGCTTTCTTTTCTTCCGGAACGTTGGCAAGCAGATCGGTTTCCTTCTCAGTGAGAATCCGATTCGCCTTTTTGACATCACCCGCGATCGCACCCCACCGTCGATTTGCTCGCAACTGAGTCGAAATATCCTCTAAACTCCCTTGCAGTTGACGAACCGAGGGGTTGTCGATCGGCAAGGCATACCGCAGCAGCGCTTTGCCATCAGTAATGGGATTGCCAGCAGGCATACTACTGGGTCTACCCTTAGCGGCGCTTAAGCCTAAAGAAAGAACGACCATCAACAGAAGGGTCACTCCAGTTTTCAGCCAGTGTTTCAAGCGATCGAATCCTTGTTGCATGTCTCGGTACTACTTTGCTCAAATTTGGCGGGCATTGAGACGTTAGCATGGGCGAACCCACCTGAAAAGTGCCAGGTTTTAGGTTTGCTACCAGTTAAAAGTCAGGGCGCACTAACCTCTTATCTTGCCACAGGGAGGACAGCAGAACGGCGAACCGATCAATGTATTCGTTCATTTCTCTCTTCTGTCAGCTTTGATGCTTTAGCCTTTTATCTCTTCGCCTTCTAATACGGGTTCTCCACTGAGCGGTACAATGAGTTGCCGAGCATTTTCTCCCGATACATACTCATGATCTCTAGTAATGACTTTCGACCGGGCGTCAGTATTGAGCTAGATGGCTCTGTTTGGCGAGTGATTGAATTTCTGCACGTAAAGCCTGGTAAAGGGTCTGCTTTTGTGCGAACCAAGCTCAAAAATGTGCAAACTGGCAACGTGATGGAGCGAACCTTTCGGGCTGGCGAGACGTTGCCCCAGGCTAATTTAGATAAAAGCACCATGCAGCATACTTACAAGGAAGGCACTGACTTCGTTTTCATGGAAATGGAAACCTACGAAGAAGCCCGCCTGAACGCAAACCAGATTGGCGATCGCGTGAAATACCTCAAAGAAGGGATGGAAGTGAACGTGGTTCGTTGGGGTGAGCAGATCATGGAAGTGGAACTGCCAAACTCCGTTGTGCTGGAAGTAACCCAAACGGATCCAGGTGTTAAAGGCGATACGGCAACGGGCGGCACCAAACCTGCGATCGTTGAAACTGGTGCTCAAGTGATGGTTCCCCTCTTCATCACTATTGGAGAACGCATCAAAGTTGATACCCGGAATGATTCGTACCTGGGTAGAGAGTAGGAAGGCTAAAGGCTAAAGGTTAAACCGTGTTTTCATCCTTTATCCTTTATCCGGTTTCCTTGGTCTTGGCTCTTATTTGTGAGGTTTACAGTCACTGTGTCACTGGATTTGAATGAACTCCGCGAACTTCTAGCCGCAATTGATCAGACTGATATTGCAGAACTAACGCTCAAAAGCGCTGATTTTGAACTTACTTTACGGCGAGGTGTCCGCATTGATGAGCGGCTCTATGCTGCTGATGCGGTCCAGTTGCAGACAACGGCGATGAACTCGGTTGTGCCAACGCAAGCGAAAAGTGCTCAAGAGACCGAGCCTGCTACCGGAAGCATGACGGCAGCGATCGCGAGTCAACCATCTAAAAGTGCCTCACCGACGACCGAACCGCTGCGAGACAACAAACTTGAGCGCCGTTTAGTTGAAGTGAACTCACCGATGGTGGGCACCTTCTACCGTGCGGCGGCTCCGGATGAACCACCCTTTGTTGAAGTAGGCGATCGCATTCGCAAAGGTCAGACCATCTGCATCATTGAAGCAATGAAACTGATGAACGAGCTAGAAGCGGAAATCGCCGGAGAAGTCATTGAGGTCTTGGTGCAAAATGGCGAACCGATCGAATATGGTCAACTGCTGATGCGTATTAATCCTGATTAAGTTGATTAAGTTTTATTTGTACATTCAGTAAGCCTCTTTAAACTCGAAGCAGGCTGCTGATGCCCCCTTTCCATGTTCCAACGCAGCCTTACAGCACGACAGAAAACAATTAATTTCTCAATAAAGTTGCATTGTCATCAAATACTCTCTTGCTATAGAGGAGTTGACTGGCTAAGATCTGGGGATCAGTTACCCTCACATTAAATTTGCATGAAAGCTGCAAAGCCTGTTTCGCAAGAAGTTGTCCAACAAGTTGCTGAGTACTTCAGCGTTCTGGGTGAGCCGATGCGCCTGCGGATTCTGAATTTGTTGCGTGATGGCGAGAAATGTGTGCAAGATCTGGTTGAGGCAACCGATACCAGCCAGGCTAACGTCTCAAAACATCTAAAGGTGATGATGCAGGCAGGTATCCTTAGCCGTCGCAGTAAGGGCACGCTAGCCTATTACAGCGTCGAAGACGACCTGATTTTTGAACTCTGTAATCTGGTGTGCGATCGCCTCGCTAACCGCATTGAACAGCAAGCCCTCCACTTCCGCGCTTTCAGTTTTGCCGGAAAACGGTAACCTAACATTCAATCAACACTCTCATAACCGTCATTTCCAAACTGGTCAGCGCGGGAAGGCGATTTCCAGAAAAGATTTTACCCTTCGACTCCGCTCAGGGTGCAGGCTGGCTGAGCGAAGTCGAAAACAATGAGTAATTTGTTTACTAGAAATCTCCTAAGCAGTTATGTACAGGGTTGCATATCCTTTCGCTCGTCTCGGTAGGCTTGCATCATCTAAAGAGCAGTTGCTTTGTGCTTATATTCTCGGTGCGCTACAACCAGGGGTAAAGACACTATAAAGAGCTACCTGGGGACAGAGAAAAATAACTCCCGTAGGCAACCTGAATGCTGCAAGGTTCTTAGTAACGCCTGACTTGTCTTGCCTCTTGTTCAGAAGTGGCAGGGAAAGCTTTTTACCTCAAATGATTGTTGCTCACATTGCTTATAGACCAAACACCGTTACAGAGGCGCTTAGAGACAGAGAGGACGGGCATTTTCTCACCAAGGTAGTCCCCTCCCAGTGCGTTTGGTCGTCTAGGCTACAGCCAATCTACAGGTAGAAAGAGCTAGAATCAATGCGGAATCTAGTCGCAATTGCTAAAAACGAGAATGACTAGCACGCTTCGATCGCTTTACACTAACCAACAGATGTCCGTCTGGCTACGTGGGCTGATGACAATCGCCTGGGCAGATGGACGTTTTGAGCCAGAGGAACAAAATCTGATTACATCTCTAACCAACCAGGATCTAACCGGTGTCCACACCTCGACAACTTTAGAACCGGTTTCTCCCGCTGAACTTGCCGACGCGTTTGGGCATGACCCCATTGCCGCTGAAAATTTTATGAGAATGGCTGTCATGGTAGCCATTGCTGACGGTGTGTACTCATTCTGTGAAGACGAAATCCTCTTTTGCTACTGCCAATCGTTGGGGTTGAAAACCGAGGTGCTGGAAGTGCTCCGCACCACGCTGAGTGAACCGACCATAGAAGCATCGACCCAGACACCCTCTAGTAAATCGATGTTGGTATCTGGCATCGAACGCTCGATGCCGTCTTACATTAGCCTTCAACCACAGCCCGATGTACTGCAACCCGTTCGAGATTGGCTTAACAGAGTGGATGTGCATGATCCCAGGCTGGCGCATTTCCTTTGTAAGCTGATTCCCTCGCAATGTCCGTTTGAGCGTGACATTCATCTCTTTGGTCGAACGCTCACTCATATCCCCGCCCTTTGTAAGCTCAACCCGCTCTATGACCAATTGGTTGGGTTGCGTTTTCGGGCACTCTCTTATCTGGCGGATGACTGTGGCGAGGATATTTCGTCGTATTGTTAACCTGTTAACCAGTCATACCGCTAGACGCGTCCTTAGGCCCCAAACAACGCCACCTGTAATCAATAGCAGCAGCAGTCCCATGCCACCCGCAAGGGGCTGCTTTTTTAGCCCAATCATCCATATAGGGGCACGATCGCTGTAGTGGATGAGTTGGGCAGAATCCAGGCTTGC
>JBBSHC010000215.1:0-6329 GCA_038253425.1 Leptolyngbyales cyanobacterium
AAATGATGGATTTTACTCGCTTAGAATATATTAAGAATATCAATGCTGGTAGTGATTGGGCGTATGAAAAGTATCCAATTAAGGCTTACTTTCAGCTAAATTTTAGAGAGGCGGTGGGTACAGACGCTCACGCCTTTAATCTGCCGAAAGGAGCACTCGTAATCCTTTCTCAAAAACCATCTGCGAAAGATCGTTACTTAACCCACGTAGTTGAGCTAGCCAACAATGGCAGCGAGGATAAGCCTCAGTGGGAACCTAGTGAGTGGGGTATTTTTAGATGGGTTAAGGTTCATTGGGTTGCTGATTTTAGTAACGTTAATAGTATTCCTCTTGATCAAACCGTAATGAAAGCAGATTGGGGTTGGCAAGATACTAGAGCAAAATTACTCACTAGTGCCAACCTTATGTCTCAATGGAACAATATTGAAAATTTGAGAACACATTTAGCAGGAGTGTTTCACTAACCCTTGAGACAATTGCACATAAGTCAAGGGAAGCAAGGTAAATGAAGCTTTAATTCACATCAAAGCTTTTGCTCTCCAATGTTAGACAGCAGTAGGCTTGCGTTCACAATAAAGTAGCTATGCTTAACCATATTCGTTGGGTTACGATCGCGCCTCAACCCCTATCAGAAGCGTTAGTTGCTTATGCACTCACTCGCGATTTTTACCGTGAAGTGGAGTATCGCGAAGAGTTTGAACGGCACTGCGATTGGTACTACCGTACAGCAGCTGCAAATCGTGCGGAACTACAGAAGATGGAGGGAGATTTTAATCTGTTGGGTTGGTTTAATCGGGGGCAAAGATCTTAAAGCGCTGAGAACATTACGTTTATTTGAAACGCTAATAGCGAGGTTGAGATCACACGGCTTTGGGACTTCAAATGGTGCGACAGAGAGGCTGTGCGATCGCTACGCTAACGACTCTAGTTCACTAAGCTGGAAGTGTGCCCGAAATTTTTTGTCAAATTTAACCAGGTAGGGAAAGTTGGCACTGATAGGCTTGTCATGTAACTCTCTAATCACCTGCATAACCTCCCCTTCTTGCCCCTTTAAGTCAAAGGCTTCATTACGATGTTCGGGGTGATGATAAACAATGACAGATGTTGCCACACGAACACGACTTCCGATCGGGAAAGTTTCACCAACTTGCATAGCTTGCGCTTCCTGTATAACAGCCATCGCCGCTGTCAGTACGACTCAATCTTTTTGACAATTCCTTATCTTTGCATAAGACTGTCCCCTTCCTACATTCTTGGCAGCACTCTCTCACGGAATTGCTGAAAGCCCTGCGGGTTGAGTCGAGACCAGACAAGCAACCCAATACCGCTACCAAGTAGCAAGAGGATGAGCAAGACTGCCAGCGCCTTTAACCGACGTGAACGCTTGTCTTTAAGAATTGTTGTGCTCTCGGCTTGAGCGGCTGTCTCAGGTTCATCTTCCAGGAGTGCTCTCGATGCAGGCGACCATGCAGACCCACTGCCACTGACCGCGAGCGGTAAGGATGGTTCAGACGATAAACCGGAGACGTTGCAGCGAAGCAGCACTACAGATGTATTGTCATGACCGTTCTTTTGGTTTGCCAGTTCAACCCAGGTTTTAGCCGCCAGTTCCAACGCATGTTGACCTTTAAGGATGGTATCGGTGTAGTCTGTCCACGATCGCTCCACCAAATCGTTGTCACTAAGTCCGTCGGAACAGAGCAGCAGGATTCCGTCTTCTTCCAAAATGAAGCGTTGGACGGTGGGACGGAGAAAGTCGGCATCACGAGTGCCCAGCGCTTGGGTTAAAGCACCCGCATCTGGTCGCTGCAACGCTTCTCGATAGAGCGATCGCCCCAGCCGTACTTCTCGTACCGCCACATCATCATCAACAGTGAGACAATGACAGTAGTGGGGCGTGATCCAATACGCACGGCTATCGCCAACATTAACGAGGTAAAGTTCGTGTCCACTGTTTGGTACGGCTCCGTCGGCTGTACGAAGCCGCTGCGGAACATGGAGCGCCATCACCAAAGTTGTACCCATACGGCGACGCTCTTGACGCCCTTGCGTATCGTTTTGGCTGGCGATGAGATTATTTACCACCCGCACTGATGCTTCTAGCTGCTGTACAAGTAAATCAGGTGAAACCAGTTCTGTTTGTTCCGCAATTTCTGCCAGGAGCGCTTGAGCCTGAAGTTGGAGCGATCGCACTGCCGTTTGACT
Source organism: Leptolyngbyales cyanobacterium (assembly GCA_038253425.1). Lineage (GTDB taxonomy): Bacteria > Cyanobacteriota > Cyanobacteriia > Leptolyngbyales > Leptolyngbyaceae > Stenomitos. The sequence continues at coordinate 2,206 of JBBSHC010000215.1, forward strand.
GGCAACTTCACCGCCCTCGTGCCCTCCAATGCCGTCACACACAATGGCTAGACACGACGCCAAAGACTCTGGTTTGAGGGTGAGGGGGTAGCAGGTATCTTCATTGTGCGATCGCTGGGGTCCTGTATCGGTTGCGCCTGCAACTTGCACTCGTAGCGGCAGTTGGGCAGCTTGAATCATGAGTAGCTGATTGAGTTGAGCGGCGATCGCGCTTAACTCTACGCCCTCCGTTTGCATCTGATGGCAGAGCGTTTGCAAGGGCGCTGCCACTTCGGGTTGGGCGGTGCTCATCCACTCTAGCCAGCGGTTTGCTAAATCGGCTAGACCGGGTGCAGCAGCGGGTTCAAGCTCTCTCGTCTCGGCAGTTGCAAGCACATCAGCATCATTAAAAAGCTGACACAGCCGCACACGCCAACCCTCTACTCGAATATTAGCCGCCGCAAGCAGGCTAGAGGCAACGCCCTGTTCTAGCAAGGGAGTCCACAGTTGCAGCAGTTGCCACAGCCAGTAAAGTTGCCGCGTAGCGGTTGCCTGAGACCACGCTTGAGCGATCGCCGCCTTCAGATTGCCCTTCTCGTCTATTGGCACGTTTTCCAGCAAAAAGATAGCGCTTGTCTGAGCGTCACCATGCTCTGGGCAAAAACCATAGACCTCTGGAACATGCAGTCGTTGCGGATAGAGATGCAGATACGGCAACACATCCGTTGACCAATTAACGGACATATCGGGTGGCAGACCAGGCTGGGTATCCAACCAAATTTGTGGCGCTGACACATAGTACCTGCCTGCAACCTGTGTTCCAGCGGGGAAAGCCCCTGGCGGCTGCCCCACAGCCCATAGATAGCGATAAATCAATGGTGTTTGACAGGCATTGCATACCAGGTTCCCTAGCGTATTTAAGGGAGCAGCACAATGGGGGTTGGGGCAGCAAATCTGCGGCTTGGCATCACTCATGCGTTTCTAACGTTTTTTAACGCGCTTACTTTTTAATCTGCTGATCTAACGTTACGTTGATTGTTCCGACATTTCACTACTACTGCGCTTAGACTAGTCGCATGAATTTCAGTTTGAACCAACTGGTACAGCATCCGAGTCGATCGCTAAAAACTATTCCGTTCCGATCAATCCGTAAAGCGTTCAGGGCACTCTATCACTAACATTTTTAGTGCAGGCAGACTAATTGCTTAACAACTATAGAGTTGAAATTGGTTACACACTCACTGATTTTCTTAAGAAAGTGATCGTTTTCAGTATCCGAAAAGCAGTCTTCAACGCTTGAATTTATTGGTAGCGATCGCAGTCGTTGTATTCATGTTCTCAGAGAATAAGTTATATGGCACTGACCCCCACGCTTATCTGGCTTGTGGTAGGAACGGTTCTTTGTCTCATCGAATTCGTCGTACCAACAGCCTTTGTCGCTTGTGTGATGGGCATCAGCGCCTTTGTGGTAGCGGTGGTGTCTCAGTTTACGCCCCTGAGCTTGCAGATCGTGCTCTGGATGGTGCTATCACTGGCACTTGTCTTTTACTCTCGCCGACTCGTGCGGCAAAAGAGTGCTCGTCAATTTGACGCGACTGAAGCCCAAACGCTGACTGCTATTTTACCGGGGGAAAGCGGGCGTGTGCGGTATGAAGGCAATTCCTGGGCGGCTCGCTGTGAGGATCACGAGTTAACGATCGCTCCTAGCCAAAAGGTTTATGTCGTAGCACGTCAAGGCACCACCCTCATCGTGATGCCAGAGGATCTACTGCGTCCCTGAGGCAAAATCAAGCGCAATTTGAACGGATTACAAACAATTACAACGAGGAGACAACCGCAATGTTTGGTTGGTTTTTGGCACTATTAATCGGCGGTGGTGGCGTGGCGCTTTCGTCTGCCAAAGTGATTCAGCAGGGCAATGAAGCACTGGTTGAACGCCTGGGTGTGTACGATCGCAAGCTAGAACCAGGCTTGAAGTTTGTCGTTCCTGTGTGGGAGCGCGTTGCTTATCAAGGAACCATTCGGGAACGAGTACTGGATATTCCGCCTCAGCCCTCCATCACCCGCGACAACGTTTCGATTACGGTCGATGCTGTTGTCTATTGGCGCATTGTTGACATGGAGAAGGCATACTACAAAATTCAGGATCTTCAATCTGCGATGGTCAACCTGGTGCTGACCCAAATTCGCGCCGAGATGGGCAAGCTGGAACTGGATGAAACCTTCACTGCTCGCTCTAAAATCAACGATCTTCTGTTGCAAGAGCTAGATGAAGCTACTGATCCGTGGGGGGTGAAAGTCACACGGGTAGAACTGCGCGACATCATCCCTTCTCAGGCTGTGCAGGAATCAATGGAACTGCAAATGTCAGCAGAGCGGCGCAAACGGGCTGCTATCCTCAACTCTGAAGGCGAACGGGAAGCAGCCGTAAACTCTGCTAGAGGCAAGGCAGAAGCACAAGTCCTTGACGCCGAAGCCCGTCAGAAATCGGTGATTTTGCAGGCAGAAGCAGAACAAAAAGCGATCGTCCTCCGTGCCCAGGCAGAGCGACAAAACCAAGTCTTGAAAGCACAAGCAACGGCTGAAGCAATCCAAATTGTGAACCAATCACTTAAAGCGGATCCCAACGCGCCCGAAGCAGGGAAAATGCTCCTGGCGCTAAACTACCTGGAAATGGGCAGCACGATCGGCAAGAGCGACAGCAGTAAGGTGATGTTTATGGATCCGCGCAGCATTCCGGCAACCCTGCAAGGCATGTTGTCGATCGTAGATAACGGAAAGGAAGGGTAGAGAAAGTCTGAGGGCTAGAGGATGAAGGATCAATCTTTAGCCTGTTTCCTTCATCCTTTAGCCTTTCACAAAAATATGAACTCTCTGGTTCACAGTGCAAGGCTGAACTTTTTCCTCGGTTCTTTAGTGAAGCGATCGCTCAACACTCAACACCTAAAAATCGACGCCGCGTTTGAGATCAATGCCTTTTTCAGCGTAGTGTTTGTGGCAGATCATTTCAGAATGAATGCTGGCGAGGTCGAAGTAGGCAGGCGGGTTTTTGCAGCGTCCGGTGATAATCACTTCTGTATCGCGGGGTTTGCGGAGGAGTGCCTGTACGATCAGTTCTTCTGGCAGCAGTTCTAGATCCACGGTGGGATTAAGTTCATCCAAAATAATGGTTTTGTAGAGTCCAGACGCGATCGCGGCTCTGGCAATTTCCCAACCGCGTTCGGCTTCCACATAATCGAGTTCTTGCTGCTGACCACGCCACACGATCGCATCCCGCCCACAGCGCTGATGATCCACCAGATTCGGATAAATCTGGTTTAGTGCCGCGATTGCCGCATCTTCGGTGTAGCCGCTGCCGCCCTTCAACCACTGCATGATCAGCACCCGATGGGATTTATCCTGACTGATGCCCTTGCCGATCGCCTGCAATGCTTTACCCAAGGCGCTAGTCGATTTTCCTTTTCCGGCTCCGGTATAAATTTCGATCCCAGCAATGCCCTGTTCTTTCGCAGCCGCGTGATAGTGGGGACGCATTTCGGAATGGAGATCCGCCACATCCAGCAATGGTTGTGGGGCACCCCGTCCGGTGGCAATGATTTCCATGTGGTCGGGCTTGCGTTTAAGGGCACTCACCACGTCTTCTACAGGTAGCAACCCCAGATCTAGTACTGGGTTGAGTTCATCCAGCACCACAACGGAATATAGACCCGACGCGATCGCGCCCTTTGCCACATCCCAGCCACGTTGGGCTTCTAGCTTATCAAAGCGGGTGATGTCTTCTGGTCCAAAAAACTCAGCTCTGCCTGTGCGAACTTGATCAATCAAATGGGGAAACCCGCGCTGCAATGCATCGATCGCGCCATCTTCATCATAGGTTCGTCCAGGTCCCTTCAAAAAACGTAGCAACAGTACGCGCGTTTGACAGTCGGAGTGAATGCCCAACCCGATCGAGCGCAAAACAACGCCAAGTGCCGCCTGAGACTTTCCTTTTCCGGCTCCATCGTAGACATGAATCTGACCTGCAACCCGCTCAGAGCGTGCGATCGCAGTCCGAATGCCAATGCCTGTGCGTGTCATAGGCTTTAACGCTTGCTGTAGCTTCATCTTAGCGAACTTTGCCAATCTTAGTGCGTCTGCTTGTGAGT
>JBBSHC010000216.1:0-6296 GCA_038253425.1 Leptolyngbyales cyanobacterium
GATGGCTGGCGGCGATCGCGGCGGTCCAACAAACAAGGAGACAGGAACGAGAACCATGAGAACCTACGATCTGATTGATGAGATGGTTACTGGTTGGCATCAAACTCAAAGGTTGCCGAAACGGGTCCGATCGGGAAAGTAGTTGGGCAAGCAAGAGCAAACTGGCGCTTACTGCCTGCCAGTAGATTTGTCCCATCAATGCCCTTTAGTTGTTCAGGCAAAAGATTGACGACCTTACTCTCCTGTCCAACGGGTGCCAGATGGAGTTTCAAGCCGCTGAGATAGGTATGAGCCGTACCCTGATTGGCAAAGGTCAGCAGCAATTGATTTGCCTTGCCTGGCGCTGCCTGGCAAGCGGCGGCTTCCACAACTACTTTAGGAGCCACCTTTGGAGGGGTAATAAAAACAGAGCCAACATAGCGGTAGAGTGCTTTGAGCTTGACGATCGCCCCCCCTTGATTTTGCTCCACTTCAGGCAAGTTAATCGGAAGCTGCTCGGCAATAATGCGATACGCCAGCTCTGTAGAGGGATTAGGATCGCCCAGCCAGGTCACGCGGACTGTTTGGGCTGTCCCTGGTTTCAAGAGCATCTGCGGCGGATACACCACAAAGTCTTCTTCAGCACTGGGCTGCGTTTCCGTCCCATCCAGGCTGACCTGTCGCTTTGCCAGATGGATTTCCACTGCCACAGGTTGATCGCCTGTGCTTTCAATCCGAAACGAGCGGGTTGCCCCTGATCCAGCAGGCGTAAAAACCATGCGGGGAGGGGTTAACCGAAAAGCCGCACCTGCAAGCGCAGCATGTGTCCCCAGCAGACTCAGCCCTAGCGCCAGTGGCAAAGTCCATTTAAAGCGAAATCTTCCCATCATTCATCCTCCAGGTGTAACGGTTATGGAAGAGCCAAACTGTAGCCATTTAAGGATGCAGCGATGTTCTCAACGGCTGGCTCTATTGATTAATGGTTAACTGCTTATTGATTGATCATCGTGAAAATCAGAGTGTCAGTATAAGCACCCGCTGGTTTGCCATCGATCGCGCCTGCACTAATAGTTCCCAGTACCGGATAATTACAAACACCGGGTTGATTGCAGGTGAGTGTCGTGGTTGTTTTGGCAGTGACATTATTACCACCAGTAAGATCGACACTGGCACCATCGACCGTCAGCGTGTAATGGATGGTGTTGTTACTGGTTGCGTACTTTAAGGCACTGTGGTTGAGCGATCGCACCTGAAGGCTCCAGCCAGTGGAACTATCTGACTGCACATGAACTGTCCCAAAGTCCTGATTTGGATTACCTGCGGGATTAAAAACAAAGGAACTACCGGGCGTATATTGAATGGCTTCAAGTGCAGTTGCTGGTCGAGTCTCCAGCAGTAGCCCCAGGAAAACCAGCAACAGCCATCCTCTAGAACGTCCTGTTCGCATACTGTTGCATCGCTTACATCGCTTGATGTACTGCAATAAAAATGGTTGAAAAATGCAACTATTGATGAAAAAAGGGGCATTGCTGAGTGAGGTGAAGAAATTTCATCTACCGAGAACGGAGCTAAAATCTCATTCCTACTGGTTCAACAATGCCGCTTCTTAGCGATCGCGGTTAGTTATCTCTGGGGTTATAACCATCATCCATCTCTAGACTGGAAGAGTGCTACAACCCCTTGTTGGACTACTTATTCGTCAGGGTAAAGGTGAGCGTGTCTGAATAGGTGCCAGCAGGCTTACCGTTAGAATCAGTCGCCGCGATCGAACCTTTAACGAGGTAATTATTACCTGTACCTGCCGCAGCGGTAAGACTTCCCGGGTTTAGCGATGTATTAACATTGGTTGCGGCTGTACTCACATCAACAGCGGTTCCATCCACTTTCAGGGTATAAGCAATCGATGCGATCGCGCCATTTTTTAGGATGCTGCCATTCGTCGAGGCGACTGCCAGCGTCCAACCATTGTTAGAGTTCGACTGCACCTGGACCGAACCGAAGTCCTGATCGGCTTGGAGCGTATTGGGGGCGATCGTCAACGAGGGACCGGCTGTGTAGGCAACAGTTTCAATGGTTGTAATGGACCCTGACTGTGTACCGTTGCTGCTAGCAGCAAAGGCAACTGGGGAAAGAGCGGCGACAGCGCCAACAACGAAACCAGAAGCGATGACGGTGCGAAGAATGGTTTTGATAGACATAATAATCCTCTAGGTTTGACGGTTTACAAGGCTGAGTTAATTGATAGAATCTGCGTTGAAATTGAGGCGTATTTGGTAGGATGCAATCAAAAGTTCAAGCAGGAAAGAAGGGTAAGACGCGCAACGAAAGTATTAATTCACGGTCTGTCTGCTTCTATAGCTCAGTGGGTTTCTTCAATCTCTCTTTCATCTGATGTCATCAATGTAGCCTCGCCTTAAAACATTAGCCATCAGGCAAAACCTGAGTCTCAAGTTCAGGTTTTGCCTGACAGTAAATATCGATCATTGGTCTGTGAAGTTCTTTCTAGAAAGCGTAATTTCCCTGGATTAGAAGTGCGTTTACATGGTTTAGAGGCCCAATCAATGAATAGTCTTTCTTTGCACTACGAGGAAGCCGCTGACTTTATATCTGCTTAATACAAGGTCTGGGTAAGTTACAGAGTCAATCGTTTTTACCCGCTCGTGTCAGGCAATGAACCCATCTCATGCAAACAAAAAAAGAGACGTTCCAGTGGAACATCTCTCTAGATCATCGATCGATCGACACGTTTGCAATCGATCGCGCAGAGCTATTCTTCTAACAGCACTATTCCCATACGAATGGCATAGCGAACCAGCCCTGCGACATCATGAATATCCAGGCGCTCCATGAGCTGCGTCCGATGGGTCTCGACTGTTTTGACGCTAATGTATAGGATCTCCGCTATTTCTTTCGTGCTTTTGCCGCTGGCAATGAGTTGCAGAATCTCGCGCTGGCGGGGCGTGAGTTGTTCCATCGGGTTCGATTCTGTGCTCACTCGACGCATATAGTCAGTGATCACATGCTTGGAAACCGTTGGACTGAGATAGGTCTCACCGTGAGAGATCGCCCGTATTGCCAGCTCCAGCTCACTCGTACCCCCATCTTTGAGCAAATAACCCATCGCTCCTGCCCGCAACGCTTGATAGACATATTCCTCATTGGCGTGCATCGATAGGATGATCACCCGCACATCAGGAAATTCCTTCTTGATGCGGCTGGTTGCTTCCAAGCCATTCATTTCTGGCATGGCGATATCCATCAACACAATAGTGGGTTGATGCAGTGCCACTAACCGGAGTGCTTCCCGTCCATCGCCAGCTTCGCCAACCACTTCAATGTTTTCCAGAGTCTGGAGCAAGGCGCGGAAGCCAGCTCTCACCATCGCGTGGTTATCAACAATCAAGACACGATTCGGTCGTATGCTGTGGTGAAGCTCACTTTTCGGATCAATGATAGAGTTTGGGAGCATTACGTTGTGGTGACGATCGTGATGGGGCTAAAAGCAGTGCTTGCTTTAATCTAGTTTTCCCTGATCACGCTATACAGAAGACATAACGGCAGACTGAAGCGGAAAAGCCACATGAATCTCAGTACCCTGCCCCAGCATTGATCGGATGTGGAGTTGTCCGCCCACCAGGGTTGCCCGCTCTTCCATGCCCAGCAAACCTAAACTGGCACCACGCGAGGCGCGGGAACGGGCGGCTGGCACATCGAACCCAATGCCATCATCCTGAATGCTAAGGTGCAGCTTAGCATCATGCTGATTGAGCTGTACCGTAATGGTGGTTGCTCTGGCGTGTTTGGTGATATTGGTTAATGCCTCCTGCACAATGCGGAAACAGACGGTTTCTAACTTGGTTGGTAGCGCGGACGCAAACGCCCCACAAACAAGGTTAATCGTCATGCTGGTGCGCTGCGACTGACGATCAAGATACCAGCGCAACGCGGCTAGCAAGCCCAGATCATCCAGTAGTGACGGGCGCAAATCGAGGGCAAGGTTGCGAACCTGGTGTAGCGCCTCATCCACGATCGTGATGCTTTCCTGAATGGGATAGGAGTCTCCAGTCATCCCGAGCGATCGCTGTGAGGCTTGCAGATTAATTTTCACAGCAGTGAGCGCCTGTCCGATTTCGTCATGGAGTTCGTAGGCAAGGTGGCGACGTTCCGCTTCCTGAGCTTCAATGAGGCGACTGGAAAGGGTTTGCAGTCGTTCGCGATCGCTCCGCACTTGCTCAAACAGAGAGGCGTTCTGGATGGCGATCGCCAGTTGTGTGGCAAGCTGCTGCAAGAGGATGGTTTCTTCCGCTTGCCACTGTCGAGGGGTATGGCTTTCAGCGGCGCTGAGTAGCCCCCACAAGCGGTCGCCTTGAAGAATCGGCACCAGAATTTTGGCTCGGATTTGCAACGTTTCCAGCAGAGCCCGATGGCACGCGCTCATTGGCGTGGTGTAAATATCGGCAACCACACTGATGCGCCCCTGGCGATACAGCTCGACCCAATCCGCTGCAAAACAAGGGTCATACGCCTGGTTTTGCAGCACAACGCCCAAACCACTGGTGACTGCTTTTGCCGCTATAAAGAGGCTCCAGTCTGGCTGAAACTGCCAGATTATAGTCTGAGTGCAACCCAGGTGCGATCGCACTTCTTGCACCGTTGTCTCAAGAATCTCTTGTAAATGCAACGACGATTGAATCTGGGTGGCAATTCTGGCAACTAGGCGATTCTCCAGTAGCTCTACTTTCTCGGCTTCTAAGGCAGTTTGCTGCTCCAGCAACTGTTGTAAATCATCATACTGGCGCTTAATGCGCAGCATGGAGTGAATTCTGGCACGGAGTTCAATACCATCGACGGGCTTGCTGATAAAGTCATCGGCTCCTGCCTCCAGGCAACGAGCGAGATCTTCTTTAGCGGTTAGCGCTGTCACCATAATGATCGGTATGGCGTGACACTGCGGCATCGTTCTAATGCGCCGACAGACTTCCAGACCATCCAATCCCGGCATTCCCACATCCAGCAGAATCACATCTGGCTGTAAGGTACTCAGACAAGCGAGCGCCTCTTGACCGTCGGAGGCATGGTGCAGCGCATAACTCTGGTGTGGAGACAACTTGCTTTTTGTATCGGGCAAAAGCATGCCCATGATGTCAAAATGCTTAAGCTCATCGTCAACAACCAGGATCGAGGGCTGATTCATTCGTTAAAGCCTTTTGCTGCTAGGAGCAATGACATTTGCTTGCTAGTTGCTTGAATTGCCCAGGCGTGGCTCGATCGCCTTCGACTACCGATTAGTCCTGGTTTAAGCTATTGTGCCCAGCCTTCCATCGTCGCTAACATTGCTGAGGGGTCTTAAAACGGGCTATGGTCTGCCTGTCAACCGTTAGCCGCCGCACACCTCACCGTCAGTTGAGAGCTTTTCTCGCCACCGATCGCCCAACGGCGCAGTCTGAGTTTCGGCCCTGACAAATGTTGAGCTTCTCTACTCGACTTCAAACCCCCTTGAGAAGAGTGTAGTTAAAAATAATACGGTGGATGACAGGTTCAATCCTCGGTATTGGTTCGGTTTAACTGCTGTAAAACCAAACGAGAAGAGGTTGAATCTATGAGATTTTCATTCTTCTCTGCGCCCTTTCGACCTATGTTTACTTGAAGCAAATGAGTCACCGTCACGATTGAAGATGATATAAATATTTACCGCAAAGACTAGGCAATTGCCGTACAAGCACTGGCAAATCCCTTGCATAAAAGCCTTATTGTCAGAACATAAATCCATCTTTCGATCACTGGCAAGCATTCGATTTTGATCCGCTTTGGCGCGTGATTCTCCCGCGTTGATTAGAAGAAATGGCTTCCTCATGACCTTTCCCCTACCAACAGCTAGGCCTTTAGCTTCAGAGCCGCTAGTCTCAGGCCTTGCTGCTGCGCTCTCCCTTCAAGCCATGAAGCGATTGGTGGTAGCTGTGCAAGAGCTTTCCCTTGCACGTGACCTGCAAACCGTCATGGCTGTCGTCCGGAGTGTGGCGCGCGAACTAACGCATGCAGATGGCGCAAGCTTTGTGCTGCGTGACCAGGATCAATGCTTTTATGCCGATGAAGATGCGATCGCTCCCCTCTGGAAAGGGAAACGGTTTCCTATAGCCTATTTCAGAATTATGAGGTACACCTAAAGAATAGAAAATACGTAACTACTCAGTTGGCAATTTCATTGAATTTTACACGCAATGACTGATGGGCTACTGTTTAAACCAAGGCAAAAGCAAGCAGCAGGACTTGTGAGTTGCAAGAAGTATCCGAGCCATCCGAACCACTGCGAGCAGTAA
>JBBSHC010000217.1:0-6271 GCA_038253425.1 Leptolyngbyales cyanobacterium
ATTATGTAAAATTCAATGTTTTAAGCTTAAAAAGACTGGACAGGCGGTAAATTTGATGGTACAAATGTTCTAAATGCTTGCTATGCCTTGATTACCACCCCTGAATTACCACTATGGAAGCCCTGACTGAAGCCCAACAAGAACTTTATGATTGGTTGGTGAGCTACATTCACGAATACCAGCACTCACCTTCAATTCGGCAGATGATGAAGGCAATGGGCTTGAAGTCGCCAGCTCCCGTACAAAGCCGCTTGGAGCATTTGAGGGCAAAGGGTTACATTGATTGGAATGAAGGCAAAGCCCGAACAATTCGTTTGACTCAAGCCTCCTCTCCTGGCGTACCGATTTTGGGAGCGATCGCGGCAGGCGGTCTGGTTGAAACGTTTTTGGATACCGAGGTTGAGCACCTGGATTTTTCTAATCTGTTGTTTAATCCACGCTTTTTTGCACTACGAGTGCGGGGGCAAAGCATGATTGACGCCCTCATTGACGATGGCGATGTTGTAATTATGCAACCCATCTCTGACCCTAAAGCGCTAAAAAACGGCACGATCGTGGCGGCGAGAGTAGAAGGGCAGACAACGCTCAAGTATTTTCATCGCAAAGGCAGTAAAGTAACGCTGCAACCAGGTAACCCTGATGTCGATCGCTATCCACCCATCGAAGTGCCTGCCAGTCACATTGATGTACAAGGTATTTTAGTGGGTGTTTGGCGAGATAAGGGCAGACCGTAACTCCCTTGTAAGGTTGCAAAAATGGCATTATGGCACCTGGGGTTACGCCGCTTGCTTTAATAGCTGCTGGATGAGTCGGTTTTCTTTCCCTACTGGCACGATCGACAAACACAGTGGTTACCTACATTCAGCGATTGTGTAGGAAATTGACATGGCTATGGCATGATGGGCTGAATGCTAGACGCATTGCCCTTTTAGCGAGTTTTCTGGTTCAGCCGTGAAAGTTTCTCAATCGTTTCTGCAAGTCTTTCAAAGTCGCAAAATGGCAGCAATTTTGTTGCTAGGTTTCGCATCTGGCTTGCCCTTTGCGCTTACAGATGATGCACTGCGAGCTTGGATGACAAAAGCGGGCTTAGATTTGAGGACGATCGGCTGGTTTAGTCTGGTCAGTCTGCCGTATTCGCTCAAATTTATTTGGTCGCCACTGCTAGATCGCTTCGTACCACCGTTCTTGGGGCGCAGGCGGGGCTGGATGGTGCTGGCGCAGGTGGGGTTGGTTGCAGCGATTGTGGCGATCGCGCTTCAAATGGGCGTCATTGCGACCTTGAGTCCACAGCAGCGATCGTTCAATCTACAACTGCTGGCACTCACGGCACTAGGAATTGCCCTACTGAGCGCCACTCAAGATATTGCTATCGATGCGTATCGTGCTGATGTTGTAACAGAACGGGAGGTGGGAGCAGGCGCGTCAATGACGATTCTGGGCTACCGGATTGCTCTCTTACTGACTGGTTGGTTGGCGTTTAATCTTGCCGATCGCCTTTCTTGGCCCTGGGTCTATGGGGTGATGGCGTTACTAATGGGTGCTGGGCTGTTCACTTCCTTCTGGGCACCTGAGCCAGTAGAGCGCGATCGTCCGCCTGAATCACTCCGCCAAGCCGTGGTCTTGCCGTTTTTAGAGTTTTTTCGTCGGCTGGGCTGGCAGCAGGCACTGTTCACGCTCATTTTCATTATTCTGTTCAAGCTGGGAGATGCGATGGTTGCCAAGATGGCTGTGCCGTTTCTCGGTGGTAAGGGGCTTGGCTTTGCTGATGGTGATATTGGCAATATTCGGCAAGGAATGGGGTTGATTGCCACGATCGTGGGCAGTTTGGCGGGTGGAGCCGTACTGAGCAAAATCGGCATCAATCGATCACTATGGGTGTTTGGGGGGCTGCAAGCTGTTAGCAATCTGGGGTACTACCTTCTGGCGGTAGTCGGTAAAGATTTTACGGTCATGGTGGCTGCTATCAATGTGGAAAATTTTTGTGGCGGCTTAGGTACGGCTGGTTTTCTCGGCTTTCTGATGAGTCTCTGCAATCCTCGCTTCTCAGCCACGCAGTTTGCGCTTCTATCGAGCTTGATGGCAGTTGGTAGGGATTTAATGGCAGGTCCTGCGGGTGGAGAACTGGCTCAGCGACTTCAGCCTTTTATGCAGGCAAACCCGTCACTAAAAGGTTTATCCTACCTGGCAGGGGCAACACAGCAGGGATGGGCACTGTTCTTTTTGATCACGCTTTTAGCGGCTTTGCCCGGTCTTTTGCTACTTCCCTTCTTTGCGCCCTGGAATGGCAAGGCTCGGTCAGATTTTTCTGCATTGCATGATGAGAACTAGCGGTATCGCGCTAGGATAAAACTACGAGAACTTTACAAATCTTGAGTAAGGTCTCAGAATTTCTACTTAAATTTAATAACTCTCCACCGTTACTCCTATGGCGTTCTTCAGGCAGTACATCGCTCCATTTTTTATTTTTCTAGTGTTTTTCGTAGCGCTGCTAGCTGTTAGTTCCCGCATTTTTTTGCCGTCTGACATGGCAGCACCCGCTCCCGTGGAAGCAGCCAATCCTCAAAAAACAGCAGCATCCAATTCGGGCACTTTAGCTGGGCTTCCTCCTGCGCTTTCAGCGTTAGTGAAGGGTTTGCCTGACGACCCAGCACTGTTTCAGTAGTTGTTATCATTTTTGAGGCGAACGATCGAGCGCTAATTTGCAAGTGCCTGCTTTGCAAAATGCTTGCTTCGAGGTGAGCGATCGCATTAACAGGCACTCAGATGCTCACTGTGGCATGGGAATGAGTTTTGTCAAAACGTTTAGCGTCTCTCTCCTTTGAACCCTTAACTTTTTTCCTTACTTGGGCAAAGCTGCCTGTGTCGAGTTTGATCCCAAGTGATTATAGTCTGCGTCAAGGCTCTGGGCTAGACCGTGCACTGCTAGTTAAGTTTATGCAGCGCACCTACCAGGAAGTTGAAGCAACAGACAGCCATGCTCATCTTGCTCAAACAGTGGAGCAGTATTTGTCCCGTGAGACGCCCCTGTGGTGGGTTGAACAACAGCCAAGCGATCGACTGGGTGCAGCATCCTGGTCAGGCTCAGTTCGATCGCAGGCTGCGATCGCGTGTTTGTGGATCGGTACTGCTATTGATCAGGTACATGGCGATCGACACGCACACATCTTTTTGCTCTATGTGCTGCCAGACCACCGACGTAGAGGTATTGGCAGGGCACTGATGCATCATGCCGAAGCATGGGCAAAAGAGAGAGGCGATCGGCAGATTGGGCTTCAGGTCTTCAAAACGAGTCAGGCGGCTTTAAATTTGTACCAAAACTTAGGCTTTCAAACTCAGTCTCTGTGGATGGTAAAGCCACTGCAATAAATGTCAATTGGTGATCGTTAAAACCGATTGACCAGAAGTTTTACCCGTAGAGTATCAGGACTTCCGCAGAAAGTTTTAGATCCCCGACTTCTGCTAGAAGTTTAGTGTTAGACATCACCTCGTCATAGAAGTCGGGGATCTTTGCGTAAGTCCTAACTGTTTAGCTTGGGGAGTGCCTGCTGCCGCACTCTTTCCACCCCCTTGAGTAGCGCTGTTTCCAGGGCTTCTGTAAGAGCTTGAGCCGTCTTTTTATCGGTGTCTTGCTGATAGTTACAGGTATAAAGTGGAGGGCTGACATCAATTCTGACCTGTGATCGCCAACGAGGAGAGGGGCTGTAGTGAATGGCGATCGGCACAAGGGGAATTTGTACTGGCTCTAGTGCTGTTGCCTCAGCTTGCAAAACGAGGCGAGCTAAGCCAGCTTTGAGAGAGCGTAGCGGGCGATCGCGCACAATCCCACCCTCAGGGAACAACATCAGTTTTTTTTGGGCTTGCAGCAGTGCAATGGCGTAGCGAAAACTGGCAATTTTGGGCTGGTTGAGCTCAACTGGGAATGCCCCTAAGCGCTGAATGAACCAGCCCTGAATGCCCGAAAACTGGTTAGCATTGGTCATAAACCAGAGTGGTTCGACGCTTAAAAGTGCCAGTACAAAAGGATCCCAACGACTGTAGTGTTTTGGTGCCAGCACCACAGGTCCCTGAACTGGCAAATGCTGGCTCCCCTGAATCACGATCGAGCTAAAGTAAAGGCTCAAAAACAGGCGGTGAATCGGCAGTACCAACCAATAGAGCCACGGCACCACCGTCACTTGATCGAGCGTAGCGAGTACAGCTTTGGGAGAAGACATTGTGAACGTGCGAAGAGAGTGGAGGTAGCAAACAGAGCCTGAAAGAGCCAAATCAACGTTTGGACTAAAGCCATCAAGGGGTATTCACCGTTTTTACTGTCAATACTTGCGGTGGAGTGGAATCAGGTGGATAGAGCAGATCAATTTGGACGAGACGGCGATCGCCCTTAGGCATGGTCAACGTAATCAAAGGTTCTCCCTCTTGACCGCGCTGCTGGGTTAAGTGAACATACCGAGTCTGCGGCGTACCACGATCGTCGGTGTAACGTAGTCGCACTGGACCACGAAAGAAAACCCGGTCTTCTGGCACGGTGAAAAACAGCAACCCGCCTTTCGCTTTATCTTCCTTGAGAGGCGTCTGAATCGACACTGTGACTGTTTGTCGCTGCCCAGTCGTATTGTAAAGCGGCAACGTCAGGCTGTACTGAACACCATAATTACCATGCGCCTGATAGGCAGTATCCGGGTAACGTGCTACCAGCGTTGCGCTCTGCACCTGACCCGTGCCAAAAGTGCCCTGATAAAGAGTACTCAGCCCATACGAAAACGCTCTCCCCCGTTTAGGAATGCTCAAGTAATCAACCTTGGAGCTATCAGTGACGTTTGCCTTCCACTCAGACCCCAACGCTACCCCTGCGACCCGTCCATAGACCACACGAGAATATTCCTTTAACTTATCCATCGGCGTGGGTGGAATGTCTCGTGGTCCCGCCAAACCACCGTTGAGTATGAGATTCTGCCATTCTTCTAAGGTAGGGCTACGCTCTGTTTTGTTTGGGTTGAGCGGTGCAAACATCGCCAGGCTTGCCACGTAAACAGGACCGCTGCTCCACAGCCGTAGCAGGGTTGAGCGCCCATTGGAAGACGGCGTTACAGTGCCAACGGGAATTGGTAGATTCATCAGCATCCAGCTTTCGCGGGGCGGAATCACCATGACAGCCGGCCAGTTTCCCTGCCGTCGTCCCCGTAATACGTCGCTAATCACACGGCTGCCAGGTCCTGCAAAGACTCTACCTGTGGGGTCATCAACGTAGGATGGTAAGTTCAGAAAGAGTGCATCGGGGCGGGTGAGATAGCTGGCTCCTTGCAGGATGTCGATCGTGATCGGCTTGTAAGTTGGGTTATAAAGAAGCACCCCCTGAAAGAGCGTGCGCGTGTCGGTAGGATCTTTTGCTTTCGCAATATGGTGCGAGAACAAATCAAAGCGACCTTGAAAGGGAAAGTTCAAATGAGCGCTAGGTACTACCTTCCCTTCGGGTGGAAAAGTGGAAAGCAAAATTCCTTCAGTCTTGACCAGCTCCGGACTGTTACTATTGAAAACCGGAACTGTATCCAGTTGTCCTGGCAAGGGACGGAGTTCCTGGGGTTGAAAGATCTCTTGAGACTGAAGTATGTCTTGGGGTGGAAGCCGTTCTTCCTGCGATGGAATAATTTCCTGTAAGGGTGGCACTTTTGGTGATGGCGTAGAGCCTGGTGCTAAGGGAGGTGACGCTAGTGGAAGAGGAGCCGCGATCGTCTGAGCAAGAGTAAAGATTGAAAGCAATGGCAACATCAGCGAACCCGAAAGAGTCTTAGAGCGAAAGCGTTAACAGGCAAAGTCTTTAAACACATTTTGCGACCCGACTTTTGGGTCAACCACCAGTTTTAACAGAACATTGTCAAACTAGCGACATGAGGTTCATACTTAACTGGCAGTAAAACTCCGAGTAAAAGCATGACACGGATGGGATGTGCGCCACAACAAGGGAGCGTTTCACATCCAACGACATGAAATCGAAGCGGTTGAGCAGCAAGTATGGCAAGGTAACTTCAACGCCGCTGTCGATGATTACACCCGATAGGAGCCTGCATCAGGAGCTTTAACAGCTTCTCGTTAAGCACAGTTAATGACAAGCGAAGGTGTAGTTTAGACAGAGTACGTATTCTAGCTGATTGGACATTGCAGGTTGCTACACCAATGCCATCTTTTATCCATCTCTTTGCGGAGAGACCGTTGCTAACTTTTACGACTGTTCGACGAGCGAGCGTTGTGGTGCTGCTGGCGCTTATGGGCGGTG